>NZ_AP023423.1:880000-1110000 GCF_021654335.1 Sideroxyarcus emersonii | reverse complement strand
ACGCGCCGAGGGCAGCATCAAGAATCTGCAGGACGTGCGCAACATCGTCATCGCCAGCCCCGGCAACAATCCCATCCGCGTCAGCGATATCGCCCAGGTACGCATCGGCAGCCTGACGCGTTACGGCGTGGTAACCCAGGATGGCAAAAGCGAAGCGGTGGAAGGCCTGGTGCTGGGGTTGCGCGGCGCAAACGCCCAGAAAGTGGTGGAAGGCGTAAGCGCCAAGCTCGCCGAGCTTGCACCCAGCCTGCCCCAGGGAGTGACCACCAAAGTATTCTACGACCGCGGCAGCTTGGTGCAGCGTGCCATCGGCACGGTCTCCAAGGCGCTCACCGAAGCCATCGTGCTGGTGGTGATCCTGCTGGTTCTGTTCCTCGGCAATCTGCGAGCCGCCCTAGTGGTCGCGTTGACGCTGCCATTGGCGGTGCTCATCACCTTCATCCTGATGCAGCAGTTCGGCATGTCCGCCAACCTGATGTCGCTGGGCGGCCTTGCCATCGCCATCGGCATGCTGGTCGATGCGGCGGTCGTAGTGGTGGAGAACATCATCAGCCACCTGGGCAGGAAACGGCAACACATCCCGCACCTGCACGTCATCTTCAGCGCCGTGAAAGAGGTGATCCCGCCAGTCGCCGCCGGCGTCGCCATCATCATCATCGTGTTCCTGCCCTTGATGACGCTGCAGGGACTGGAAGGCAAGCTGTTCATCCCGGTGGCGCTGACTATCGTGTTCGCCCTGACCGCCTCGCTGCTGATGTCGCTGACCGTCATCCCGATGCTGGCTTCTTTTCTGCTGAAGAGCGCCCATCATGAAGATCCGTGGCTGGTACGCAAATCCCTGCAAGTCTATACGCCGCTGCTCAATCTGGCGCTGCGTCATGAACGCAGGATACTCACTGCAGCAGTCGTCTCGCTGCTGATGACCGGTGTCGTCTATACCTTTATCGGCAAGACCTTCATGCCCGAGATGGACGAAGGGGACATCATCATGCAGACCACCAAGCTGCCCTCCATCAACCTGGCACAGACGGCTGATATCGACCAGCGCGTACAAACCGCCATCCTCAAAGCGGTGCCCGAAGTGAAAAGCATCGTCTCCCGCGCCGGTGCAGACGAGCTGGGCCTCGACCCGATGGGCTTGAACGAGACCGACAACTTTCTCGTGCTGAAGCCCCAGGCAGAATGGCGTTCGCAGGACAAGAACGCCATCATCGACGATATCCGCAAGGTCATGGCCGATTTCCCGGGACTGGAATACAGCTTCACCCAGCCCATCTCCATGCGCGTTTCCGAAATGCTCACCGGCACACGAGGCGACGTCGCCATCAAGGTATTCGGCTCCGACATCATCAAGCTCAACGAACTCGCCGAAAAGATCGTCAAGGTGGTCGGCGGCATCAAAGGCAGCGAAGACGCCTACACGGTGAAGAACAACGGCGTGCAGTACTTTCGCGTGGTCATCGACCGCCTTGCCGCAGGTCGCCTGGGACTGAGCGTCGACGATATCAGCAACACGCTGCGCACCCAGGTAGAGGGACGCCAGCTCGGCACCGTGATCGAAGACGGGCGGCGCACGCCCTTGCTGGTGCGCGGCGAGGCGGACGTACAGCAATCGCCCGCACTCTTCTCCGCGCTGACCCTGCCGCTGACCAACGGCCAAAGCGTCCCGCTCTCCGTGGTCGCCAAACTGGAACGCGCCGACGGGCCGGTGAAGGTGGACCGGGAAAACGGCAAGCGCATGGTGGTGATACAGACCAATGTACGCGACCGCGACCTGGTCGGATTCGTGGATGAAGCCAAAGCGGCCATCGCCGCGCAGGTGCAACTGCCCGAAGGCTACCGCATCACCTGGGGCGGCCAGTTCGAGAACCAGCAACGTGCAGCCACCAGACTGGCGATCGTAATACCGGTTGCGCTCGGCCTGATCTTCATGCTGCTGTTCGCCACGTTCGGCTCGGTACGCCAGTCGGTACTGGTGCTCACCAACATCCCGTTCGCGCTCATGGGCGGGGTATTCGCCCTGTGGGTCAGCGGCGAATACCTGTCCGTCCCGGCCTCGGTCGGATTCATCGCACTGCTCGGTATTGCGGTGCTGAACGGCGTGGTCATGGTGTCCTACTTCAACCAGCTGCACGCCGAGGGCATGGACATCACGCAGGTCATCCTGGAAGGCGCCAAGCGCCGCCTGCGCCCGGTACTGATGACCGCCAACATCACCGCCTACAGCCTCTTGCCGGTGCTGTTTGCCCACGGCCCCGGCTCCGAGATCCAGAAGCCGCTGGCTATCGTTGTGATGGGCGGACTGATCAGCTCCACCACCCTCACGCTGTTCATGCTGCCCATCCTGTACCGTCGTTTCGGCCTTGAGTCACCGAGGAAAATGCTATGAGAGAAATGAACTGCTGTTTGACGCTGGTCAGCCATCGCACGATGGAAGAACGCCTGGTCAGCCACCTGCTGGAGCATCCGGAATGGGTGCACGGTTTCGTCATGCACCAGGCGGAGGGCGGCAGCCAGAAGGAAAAACTGCCCAGCATGATCGAACAGGTGCGCGGCCGTTCGCAACGCGTCGTGTTCCAGGCCGTCATGGACCTGGCCGATGCGCGTGCACTGGTCGCCCACCTCAAGCAGATCGAGAGCAATCCGGAGATCGCCTACTGGATCACCCCCGTCATCGAATTCGGGAGACTGGAATGAGGGCAATACTTCTCATCGCACTTTCCCTGCTTGCCCTTCCGGCGCATGCCGCCGATCCGACCTACCCCGACCTGCCGCCGCACGACCAGGTTGATATGGCGCTGGAAAGCCATATCAACGTCATGACCGCGGAGACCGGCGTCAGGATCGAACAGGTCAACCAGCGCAAATGGGAAAGCGGCAACTATGAATTCAGCCTGCGTACCGGCTCATACCAGCGGCAGATCGGAGTTCCCAACCAGCACCTGAAGGAATGGGATGTCACCCTGGAGCGTCCGGTGCGACTGATCAACAAGGTGCTGATCGACAGCGACATCGGCCAGGAAGTCGTGACGCGCGCCAATTTCGCGCTGGGAGATGCACGGCATGAGGCGGGACGCACGCTGCTGCACCTGTGGTTCAACTGGCAGCGCGAGCAGATGCAGGTAACGCAATGGCAGCAGCAGGTGGAGAACCTCACGCAGCAGGCGCAAACCACAGACAAGCGCCTGAAATCGGGGGATGCGCCGCGCATGGAGCTCAGCCAGGCCAATGCCGCCGTCGCACAGGCGACGGTCGCGCTGCAGCAAGCCAGGATGCGTGCAGAACTGGCCGGCAACGAACTGTCGCGCCAGTTCCCCTCGATCGTCCTGCCGCAGCGCCTCGCCAGCACGGAACCGCAACCGATCACGGAAGACCTGGATTACTGGAAACAGATCATCACCAACGACAACCACGAGCTGGAAATGGTCCGCTCCGAACGGCGCATCCAGCAGATGCTGGCGCAACGCAGCCGTGCCGATCGCGTCCCCGACCCCACCGTCGGCCTGCGCTTTTCGAGCGAAATGGGCGGCAACGAAAAAGTATCCGGGGTCTTCCTTTCCATCCCGCTGTCGTTCGGATTGCGCAGTGCCAATGCCGAAAATGCAGAATACCAGGCACAGATAGCCGGCGACCGCGAGAATGCGGTACGGCGACGCCTGGATGGCGACGTCTACGCCGCCTATACGCAAGCGGTCAACAGTTACCAGATCTGGCAGCAGGCGAGCGAGGCTGCCGCCAGCATCCGCCAGAATGCCGACCTGGTCTCGCGCGCCTATAGCCTGGGCGAGAGCAGTCTCACCGAAACGCTGACGGCACGCCGCCAGGCGCTCGAGTCCACCCTGTCCGAGAACCTCTCGCGGCTGGATGCCAACGAAGCCCGCTATCGCCTGTTGCTCGATGCCCATCAGCTGTGGAGCTCGGACAACGACCCGCACAAGGTGCACTGATGTCATCCCAGGACCTGATAGGCGCGATCGCCGCCACACTCACCACCTGCTCGTTCATCCCGCAGGTGTGGCGGGTATGGCAGACCCGGCACACCAAGGATATCTCGCTGCTCATGTACGCCTTCTTCACCATCGGCGTCGCACTCTGGCTGGCATACGGCATCCTGCTTGGTTCCTGGCCGATCATGCTCGCCAATGGCATCACCTTGGTCCTGGCAGGGACAGTGCTGGTATTAAAATTACGTTTCGGTTGAATCGCCATTTTGCTGGGTTACAATTCCCGCATCGACCCAGGATACTGTTTCCCTTGCTATGCTAAAAAAAATACATGTGCGCGATATCCGCTCAGGCATGTTCATCAACGAGATATGCGGCAGCTGGATGGAGCACCCGTTCTGGAAAAAATCCTTCCTGCTCTCCGCTCCTGAAGACCTCAAAACGCTGCAAACCTGCGGCATCCAGGAAGTCTGGATCGACACCGAGAAGGGACTGGATGTCGAAGGCAAAGTGATCTCCCCCTCAAAGGAAGAGGAGGAACGAAAGGTCGAGGCCGAACTCAAGAAGGTCGCCACGGCGAACCGGGTAGTGCAACGTGTCCCGGTCCAGAACGAAGTACAGCGCGCACGGGCCATCCTGTCGAAAGGCAAGGCAGCCGTCACCTCGATGTTCAACGAAGCGCGCATGGGCAATGCCATCAGCGTCAGCGATGCCGAACCGCTGGTAGACGAGATCAGCAGTTCCATCGAGCGCAACCCGGAAGCCTTCCTCAACCTGGCGCGGCTCAAGAACGTCGACGATTACACCTACCTGCACTCGGTCGCCGTCTGCGGCCTGATGATCGCGCTGGGCAAACAGCTGGGCCTCAGCGGACGCGACCTGAAGGATGCCGGCATCGCCGGACTGATGCATGATGTCGGCAAGGCGCTGATCCCGAACGAAGTGCTCAACAAGCCCGGCAAGCTGACCGACGAGGAGTTCGAGATCATCAAGACCCACCCGCGCAAGGGCTGGGAAATACTGAACATCGCCGAAGGCGCAAACGAAGTGGCGCTGGATGTCTGCCTGCACCACCATGAACGCGTGGACGGCACCGGCTACCCGGACCGCATCTCCGGCGAGCCGCTGACGCTGTTCGCCCGCATGGGGGCAGTGTGCGACGTATATGACGCACTCACCTCCAATCGCTGCTACAAGAACGGATGGGAACCGGCCGAGACGATCCGCAAGATGGCGGAGTGGCGGAACGGACATTTCGACGAGCGGGTGTTCCAGGCCTTCGTCAAGACCATCGGCATCTATCCCTCGGGCACCTTAGTAAGGCTCAAGTCAGGAAGATTGGCTATAGTCATCGAGCAAACCGAAAAAAGCCTGCTGACACCTATCGTCAAAGCCTTCTTCTCGACCAAGTCCAACGAGCCGATCATGCCGGAAATGATAGACTTGAGCAGGTCGCGTGAAAGCATCGCTGGCGCCGAAGACCCCGCGCAATGGGGCTTCGACCTGAAGCAGATCGCAGGTTTTTAGCAATCAACCATTACTTGGGGAGTCGACAATGTCCAATATCCAGTCCATCCTGCACGAAACACGCGTGTTCAATCCTTCAGACGATTTCGTCAAGCAAGCCAATGTATCCGGCATGGCCGGCTACCGGGCGATGTGCGATGCGGCGGCCAAGGACTATGCCGGTTTCTGGGCCAACCTCGCACGCGAGACCATCCTCTGGCACAAGCCCTTCACCAGGAGCCTGGACGAAAGCAAAGCCCCGTTCTACAAGTGGTTCGAGGACGGCGAACTGAACGTCTCCTACAACTGCCTGGACAAACACCTGGGCACGCAGCCGGAAAAGACCGCGATCATCTTTGAAGCGGACGACGGCAAAGTCACCAAAGTCAGCTATCGTGAATTGCACGCCCGCGTGTGCCAGTTCGCCAACGGCCTGAAATCGCGCGGCATCAAGAAAGGCGATCGCGTGATCGTCTATATGCCGATGAGCGTGGAAGCCGTGATCGCCATGCAAGCCTGCGCCCGTATCGGCGCGATCCATTCCGTGGTGTTCGGCGGTTTCTCCTCCAAGAGCCTGCACGAACGCATCACCGATGCGCAGGCCGTGGCAGTCATCACCTCGGACGGCCAATTCCGCGGCGGCAAGGCAATGGCGCTCAAACCCGCCGTGGACGAGGCACTCGGCCTGGGGGGCTGCGATGCGGTCCACACTGTCGTCGTCTATCGCCGCACCGGCGGCGAAGTGCAATGGAACAGCAAGAACAATATCTGGTGGCACGACCTGGTCGCCGGACAGGGCAGCAGCTGCGAACCCGAATGGGTCGGTGCGGAGCATCCGCTGTTCATCCTCTACACCTCCGGCTCCACCGGCAAACCCAAGGGCGTGCAGCACTCCACCGGCGGTTACCTGCTGGGCGCGATGCTGTCCATGAAATGGGTGTTCGACTACAAGGCTTCCGACATCTTCTGGTGTACCGCCGACGTGGGCTGGATCACCGGCCACAGCTATGTCGCCTACGGCCCGCTGGCCATGGGCGCAACCCAGGTCGTGTTCGAAGGCGTACCGACCTATCCGGATGCAGGACGCTTCTGGAAGATGATCCAGGATCACAAGGTCACCACCTTCTACACCGCACCGACCGCCATCCGCTCACTGATCAAGCTGGGCGGCGACCTGCCCAAGCAATATGACCTTTCCAGCTTGCGCCTGCTCGGCAGCGTGGGCGAGCCGATCAATCCCGAAGCATGGATGTGGTACTACACCGTGGTCGGCCAGTCGCGCTGCCCTATCGTCGACACCTGGTGGCAAACCGAAACGGGCTGCCACATGATCGCCCCGTTGCCCGGCGCCATGCCGATCAAACCGGGCACCTGCACCCTGCCGCTGCCCGGCATCATGGCCACCATTGTCAACGAAGCGGGCGATGAAGTGTTCGACCAGCACGGCGGGTTCCTCGTCATCAAGAAACCGTTCCCATCGCAGATCCGCACCATCTGGGGCGATCCGGAACGCTACAAGAAAGGCTACTTCCCCGAAGAGATGAAGGGCGCCTACCTGGCCGGCGACTCCGCGCACCGCGACGAAGACGGCTACTTCTGGATCATGGGCCGTATCGACGACGTGCTGAACGTCTCCGGCCACCGTCTGGGTACCATGGAGATCGAATCTGCGCTGGTCGCCAATCCCCTCGTCGCCGAAGCGGCTGTGGTCGGCAAGCCGCACGAGATCAAAGGCGAGGCCGTGGTGGCTTTCGTGGTGCTGAAGGGCGCCCGCCCGACGGATGCGGCCACCGCCAAAAAACTGGCCGAAGAGCTGCGCAACTGGGTCGGCAAGGAGATCGGCCCCATCGCCAAACCGGACGAGATCCGCTTCGGCGAAAACCTGCCCAAGACCCGCTCCGGCAAGATCATGCGTCGTTTGTTGCGCGCGGTCGCCAAAGGCGAAGAAATCACCCAGGATGTCTCTACTTTGGAAAACCCGGCCATCCTTGAGCAATTGAAAGAGGTGGTGCGGTAAATCGGCCGGATCCCGGTGCAAGCCAACATGGCGCTCATGCGCCATGTTAAGCGTAGTAGCCGAAGCCAGAATCAGAATCCGCCCCTTGGGCAATTTCCGGCGGCAACGGGATAAAAAACCTATCGGAATCGCATCAGGCAGTTCCACAACTGCCTGATGCAACCCCTTAATTGTATTGACTCATCCACCCCCGTCCGCTACCATCGCGACACTTTTCAACCACTCGGTCGCGCATAGTGTCTTTTAACAAACCGTTAATACTGGCCCTCAGCGCCGTACTCAGCTGCACCGTTGCCATAGCCTCCAGGGCGGATACCGCCTTGGCGATGAATAGTCCCGAACTGACTGCGCATCCAGCACAGACCGTTACCACCGGAGCACCCCTACCCCAAATAAACGCCGCGCCCGCAGCCACCGCTCAATCTGCCCAGAGTGCCGTCCCCCAGGTCGGCACCATGTCGCAAGCTGTGCCTGCCGTTGCGGCTTCCGGCATTCCCGCTGCGCCCGACAGCCACTCCATTGCTGCGACAGCAAATGACGAACCGGAGACGCAAGCGCCCGCCCCGATACGCGAAGCCATGATCGTCGCACCGGAGTATTCCAATGGCGACCTGTGGCAGCGCATCCGTGCCGGCTTCGCCATGCATGACCTGAACAGTCCGCTGATCAAGCGCCATGAAAAGTGGTACGCCAACCATCCGGATTATGTCCTTCGCATGAGCGAGCGTGCGCAACGCTACCTGTTCTACATCATGGAAGAAGTGGATCGCCGCGGCATGCCGTCCGAGATCGCCCTGTTGCCGATCATCGAAAGCGCATTCAATCCGAGTGCCAATTCGATCGCCAGCGCCTCCGGCATCTGGCAATTCATCCCGTCCACCGGCAAGCACTTCGGCATGGAACAGAACTGGTGGCACGACGGCCGTCGCGACATCATCGGCGCAACCAACGGCGCACTGGATTACCTGCAGAAGCTGCATGACCAGTTCGGCGACTGGGAACTCGCGCTGGCCGCCTACAACTGGGGCGAGAACGGCGTCACCCGCGCGCAGGCCTACAACCGCAAGCACCACAAACCGACCGATTATGCGCATCTCAGGATGCCGCGCGAAACGCGCAACTACGTGCCCAAACTGCTGGCCGTGAAGAACATCGTGGCCGACCCGGCGCGTTTCGGATTGCAATTGGCCAAGATCCCCGATGAACCCTATTTCGCCACCGTCGCCACCTCGCAGCACATCGACGTAAAGGTCGCTGCCGAACTGGCCGACATCTCGATGGACGAATTCATGGCGCTCAACCCCGGCCATAACCGTCCGGTGATCCTGCAGGAAAAGGACGGCGACAACGTGCTGCTGCTGCCGGTGGACAAGGTCGACACCTTCCGTAGCAATCTGGCAAAGACCAACCAGCGCCTGGTCTCGTGGCAACCCTATGAAAGCAAGAAAGGCGAGAGTTTCGAGAATATCGCCACCCACTTCGGCCTGACCCTGGCCGAGTTGCGCGCCGCCAACGGCCTGTCCAAATATGCGCAGGAGAGCAACGGCCAGACCCTGCTGGTCCCCATCGGGGACGAGGAACCGGCCGCACAGTTCGCCGCCTTCAACATGCAGCCTTCCGCCATCGCCGAGATGTACGGCTCCGTGCGCTACACCGTGCGCAAAGGCGACACCATCTCCACGATCGCCCGCCGCTTCCATGTCAGCCAGGCGCAGTTACGCGAATCGAATCACGGCAGCGCGCACCTGCGCGTGGGCCAGCACTTCAATATCGTGCTGGCAGATCACCACCGCAGCTATCGCAAACGCAATATCGTGGCAGCCAAGGCCAAGCGCTCCAAACGCAAAACGGCCAACGTGAAAGTCGCCTACAACCGCTAACCCCTAACCATACAGATGGCAGCGCACGTCATGCGTTGCGCTGACCCTCGTCACGTCTGGATAGCGTGCGCATACCGGCATCGCATGCCGGCATCGCGGCGCGAAATGGCAGCCCGACGGCGGATTCGCCGGCGACGGCAGGTCGCCTTCCAGCTTGACGACAGCCCTGTCGCGGCCGTCGATGCGCGGCATCGCCGCAAGCAGCGCCTGGGTATAGGGATGCCTGGGGGCATGCATCACTTCCGTCGTCATGCCCCGCTCGACGATACGGCCGAGATACATCACGCACACCTCATGAGCCAGATACTCCACCACCGCCAGATTGTGGGTGATGAAGAGATAGCTGAGTCCCAGTTCCTGCTGCAGCGATTCAAGCAGGTTCAGTATCTGCGCCTGCACGGACACATCCAGCGCACTGGTCGGCTCGTCGCAGATCAGCAACTGCGGCGACACGGCCAATGCGCGTGCGATGGCGATGCGCTGCCGCTGTCCGCCCGAAAATTCGTGCGGGTAACGCCATTTTGCATCGCGCGCCAGGCCGCACCGGTCCAGCAATCCATCAATATGCCGCTGCCGGGCTGCGCTGTCGCCGCCAATCTTCAGCGCACTCATGCCCTCTTCCAGTATCTCCGCTACGCGCATCTTGGGATTGAGTGACGCATAAGGATCCTGGAACACCATCTGCATCGCTGCCCGAGCGGTGCGCGCACCGCCCAGCGTCTGCCCGCCGAACTGGATACTGCCGGCAGTGGACGGGATCAATTGCAGCAACGCCTTGCCCAGCGTGGTCTTGCCGCAACCGGATTCCCCCACCAGCGCCAGCGTGCGGCCTTGCGGAATGGACAACGACACGCCATCCACCGCCCTCACCTGTCCGGCCACCTGCTGCAGCAGTCCTTTGCGGATGGGGAAATGGACTTGCAGATTTTCGACCTGCAAGAGGGCCGAGGGCCGAGGGCCGAGTACTGAGCCCCCTTCTCCCGCAAGCGGCGACGAGGTTGGCGGAGCAGGAAACCCGGTCCTCGGTCCTCGATCCTCGACCTTGCTGTAAAGATGGCACCTCACTCCGCGTCCATCGTCCATTGTCCAGCCCGGAGCCTGCTCGCGGCACAACGCCCAGGCCTGGTCGCAGCGGGGTGCGAAGCGACAGCCCTGGGTAATGCTGCCCAGCGGCGGCACGCTGCCGGAGATGGCGCTCAACGGTTGTCCGACACGCCCTGCGCTCGGCAATGCGGCGAACAGCTTTTGCGTATAAGGATGCAACGGCGCTGCAAACAATTGTTCGCGGCTCGCCTGCTCGACGATCTGCCCGGCATACATCACACCGACACGATGCGCGGTCTCTGCCACCACGCCCAGATCATGCGTGATCAGCAGCATCGCCATTCCGGTCCGGTCCTGCGTGTCGCGCAACAGTTGCAGTACCTGTGCCTGTATTGTCACATCCAGGGCGGTGGTCGGTTCGTCGGCGATGAGCAGCTTGGGGCCGCCGGCCAGCGCCATGGCGATCATCACGCGCTGCTTCATGCCGCCGGAAAGCTGGAACGGATACTCATGCAGCCGCCGCCCTGCATCGGGGATGCCGACCTGATCGAGCAGTTCGATACAACGCCCAGCGGCCTCCGCACCATGCATGCCCTGATGCAGCGCCAGCACCTCGGCGATCTGCCCGCCCACGGTCATCACCGGATTCAGGCTCAACCCGGGCTCCTGGAAGATCATCGCCATCCTGCCGCCGCGGACCTCGCGCATCTCGCGCTCGTGCAGACCGAACAGTTCCATCCCGCCCATCCGGGCCACGCCGCCCGCATTCACCACGCCGTCCGGCAGCAAACGCATCAACGTGAGCGCCGTCATCGACTTGCCGCAGCCGGATTCGCCCAGCAACGCAAAGGTCTCCCCCGCCGCGATCTCGAACGAAACACCGTCGACAATATGCGCACCTCCGCGCAATCGCGTGGAAAGATCCGCAACCGCAAGCAGGGCGTCATCGTGAGCGCGTTGCGTCACGCCTTGCCCTCCGTCCGGTTCAGGCGCGGATCGAACGCATCGCGCACCGCATCGGCAAACAGGTTGGCCGCCAGCACCAGCACCAGCATGAAACCGAATGCCGAAGCCAGCGCCCACCACACCATCGGCTCGCGCCCCATCTCCAGGCGCGCGGCGTTGATCATGGTGCCGAAGCTGATCATGGTGGGATCGACACCGACGCCGACGTAGGACAGCACCGCTTCGGCCAGCACCAGCGCGGAAAAATCCATCACCAGCGAGATCAGCACGATGTGCATCACGTTCGGCATGATGTGGCGTGCCAGGATGCGCATCGAAGACACGCCGAACGATTGCGCTGCCTGGATATATTCCATCTCGCGCAGTTTCAGCGTCTCGCCGCGCAACAGGCGGCACAAGCCGGTCCAGCTCGTCACACCGAGGATCAGGCACAGGAATACCAGCCTGAGATCGGCGCGGGCGGCGGTGGTATCGAACCATTGCGGATGCATATCGATGGTCACCTGCATCATCAGCACTGCCGCCGCGATCAGCAGCACGCTGGGAATGGAGCTCAGCACGGTGTAGACATACTGGATGACGTCGTCCACCCAGCCGCGGAAATAGCCTGCCGCCACGCCGAGGAACAACGACAAGGGCAGCGTCACCAGCGTCGTCACCGTGCCGATGATGAGTCCGGTGCGGATGCTCTTCAACGACAGGTACAAGACATCCTGCCCCACCTTGTCGGTACCGAGCACGTGGTAGACGGTGGCGAGATTGGCGATCGCCCCGATCAGCGGAGCGACCAGCAGCAGCGCAACGAGCAAGGCACGCTGCTTCGTCCGGCGCCTGGCCAGCATCGCCAGCACGAAGCCCGCCAGCAACCCTGCAGCTCCTCCAGCCAGCCCCCGCCTCGCCATATCCGCATCCCGTTGCGACACGTCCGCCAGGTGCGCCCCTCCGAATTGCAACCGGGGATAGTCGCGCACGATGTGGCCCTGCGCATCCATCACGCCTTCCTTGGCATACAGCGTGAGGGCGAACGGTGCCGAATAGGTCTTCTCGGTATGCGTGCGCAACGGCCCGGCCAGCCTGTCAAACACGCTCAATACCTCGGGCGAATAGACCTTGTCGCTGCCGCTGGTTTGCGGCAGTGCCGGGCGGAAATGCAGCGTATCCAGCAAGCCGACCAGCAGGAACAGGGACAGCACCAGCAGCGATACCATCGCCATGCGGCTGTTTGCCACGCGCCGCCACGGCAGCGACAGATGCTCGCGCTGCCTGATATACCAGGCACTCGCCGCACCTGCCGCCAGCAGCAGGAACACCAGTGCGTCGCTCCACAGGATGACAGGCATGAAACTCACAGAACGCCCCGCCCCGTCATTGCAGCCTCACCCTGGGATCGACCACCGTATAGGAAAGATCGGTCAGGATCAGCCCCGCGATGTACAGCACCGAGCCGAGGAACACCATCGCGCGCACGATGCTGAAATCCTGCGCGTTGATCGCATCGATGGTGTAACTGCCCAGGCCGGGAATGCCGAAGAAGGATTCGGTCAGCAGGCTGCCCATGAACAGCAACGGGATGACCACCACCACACCGGTCAGGATCGGGATCATCGCGTTCTTCAGCACATGCGCGAACAGCACGCGCAACTCGGACAGGCCCTTGGCGCGGGCCGTGCGCACATAGTCCTTGCCGATCTCTTCAAGGAAGATGGTGCGATACCAGCGGCTGCTGGAACCGATGCTGCCCGCCACGCCGATGACGATGGGCAGCACCACGAATTTGATGCTGTCCAGCCCGCCCGCATAGCCCGAGATGGGCACCAGGTGCCACAGCTTGCTGACCAGGAACTGCCCGCCGATGATGTAGAACAGGCCGGACACCGACATCAGCACCACGCACAACGCCACCCCTGCCGCATCCAGCGCAGTGGCGCGGAACAGCGTCATCAGCAAGGCGAAGCTGACATACACGACCAGCCCGATGAAGAAGGTCGGCAGCGCAATGGCCAGGCTCGGCCACATGCGCGTGGCGATCTCGCGGCTGATGTTGCGCCCGTCGTCGGCGAAGCCGAAATCGAACACGAACATGCTGGCGGATTTCTGCCAGAAGATGGTGTCGGTGAGCCTGGCGGCACCGCTGGCCGCGCCATTGAGCAGCAGCGGCTTGTCGTAACCATGCTGCTGCTTCCATTTATCGATGGCCTCCGGCGTCACCCGCTTGATGCCGAGCTGCATGCGCGCCATGTCATCCGGCGTGTTCACCACGAAGAACAGCGCAAAAGTGAGCAGGTTCACCCCAACCAGGATGGGCACAGCGTAAAGGATGCGGCGGATGAGGTATGCGATCATGAGTGCCGGTATTGTAAGGGCAAACATTGGGCTGCGGGCAAGCACAGGTAGTAGAATGCAGCCATCGTCCCGGACACGCCGGGCCACGCACGAACCAAAGGAAAACCATGCAAGTCGAAATCTGGTCTGACGTCATCTGCCCCTGGTGCTATATCGGCAAGCGCCACTTCGAACAGGCGCTCGCCGATTTCGCGCACAAGGACAAAGTGAACGTGGTCTGGCGCAGCTTCGAACTCGACCCCGACGCTCCGCGCCAGCGCGAAGGCACGCTGCGGGAATATCTGGCGAAGAAATACCACGTCAGCCTGGAAGAAGCTGCAGCGATGAACGAACGCGTCACCTCGGTTGCAAAAGAAGCGGGGCTGGAATACCGCCTCGCCGACGCAAGACCCGGCAACACCTTCGATGCCCACCGCCTGCTGCATTTCGCCGCGTCAAGGCAGCTCGGCGACCGCGCAACCGAACGCCTCATGCATGGCTACTTTTCCAAATCGCTTCCGGTCGGAGAGCGGTCCGCCCTGGCACGCCTCGCGCCGGAGTTCGGCATCACCGAGAACGAGGCAATGACCATGCTGGAAAGCGATGCCTATGCCGGCGAGGTGCGGGCAGACCAGGCACGGGCAGCCAAATTCGGCATTACCGTGGTGCCGTTCTTCGTGTTCGATGAGAAATCCGGCATCTCGGGCGCGCAACCGGTGGAGGTGTTTGCACAGGCACTGCAACAGACCTGGTCGCAGGCAGGTTAGCCTCACCCGTTCTGGCGCGCCTCTTCGCGCTTGCGCAGCATCCGCCACATCCACACGCCGAACAGCAACAGCGCTGCAGCGCCCAGCCACAGCGGCCAGCGCACCGGCTGGTTCCATTCGCGACGCAGGTGATCGCGCTGCGCGGCATCCACGCGCCAGTACTTGAGCTTGTTGAGCGCCATGATGTTGGATTTGACGTTATGCAGCCAGCCGTGCTGCAGCACGTAGTTTTTCGGGTGATAGCCCCACAGCCAGGGCGAATCGCGGCGCAATATCTCCTGCATCTGGTCGATGATCGCCTGCCGCGCCGGACCGTTGTCCATGTTCTTCATCTGCTCGAACAGGCGGTCGAATTCCGGGTTGCTGTAGTTGCTCGCATTTTCGCCGCCGAACTTTACCTTGCCCTGCGGACCGTGCAACAGGAAGAAGAAGTTCTCCGGATCGGGATAGTCGGCGTTCCAGCCGTAGTAATACATCTGCGTATCGCCGCGCCGGATCTTGTCCTGGAAACGGTTGTAGTCGGTGCTGCGCACGTCGAGCTGCACGTCGAGCTTGTCGAACTGCTTGCGCATCCAGTCGAGGCGCGACTTGTTGCCGATGCCGCCGGGCGTGGTATCGAGGTGGATCACCAGCGGCTGGCCGGTCTCCGCATCGACGCCGCCGGGATAACCTGCTTCGGCCAGCAGACGCTGCGCCTCGGCGACGGGCTTCCTTTTCGGGGCGCCATCCACCCAGTCGTACACATAACGGTTGATGCCCTCCTTGCCCTCGCGGTAGCCGAAGATGCCGGGCGGGATGGGCGATTGTGCGGCGATGCCGCGCCCGTTGGCGAAGATGGAGACGAACTCCTCGTAGTCCACGGCGATGGCAATGGCCTGGCGCAATTTGCGCGCGCGCTCGCTTGCCCCCCCGACCACCGGGTCCAGCCAGTTGAAGCCTGAGTAAAGGGTGGAGGTGGCGACCGAAGTGGCAAGCGTAATGCCCTGCGCCTTCATGTCGTCGCTGACATTGGTCTCGCCGCTGACGCTGACCTGCACCGCCTGGTCGAAACTGTCTGAACTGATGCCCGAGGCGTCGTAATAGCCCTGCAGGAACTTGTTCCAGTAGGGGATGGTTTCCTTCTCCAGCGAGAACACGATGCGCTCGATCAGCGGCAGTGGCCGGCCCGCGTCCTGCAGCAGGCCGGCCTGCGCATCGCCGGGCTCGCCTGCGTCAGGGTAGGTCTCGCTGTCGTAATAGGGATTCTTCGTCAGCACCATGCGCCGGTTCGGGTCGTTCTCGGACAGGTAATACGGCCCGCTGCCCACCGGCCACCAGTCCAGCGACAGATTGCGTTCGCGCATCCCGTCCAGCGCATAGAAACGCTCCACCTCCTGCGGCATCGGCGAGAAGAAAGGCATCGCCAGCCAATAGGCGAACTGCGGATATTTGCCGTAGATGGTGATGCGGTAAGTGCTGCCGTCCAGCACCTCCACACCGGGCAGCGGATAGCGGTTCAGGTCGAGAAAACCCGCCGGGTGAGCCTTGGCTGCCGCCTGCAGTTGCGCGGCATACTCCTTGAGCCCGACGATATATTCGCTCATCACGCCGGCGATAGGCGTATGCAAGGCCGGATGGACGAGACGCTTGATCTGGTAAGCGTAATCGGCGGCGGTGACGACGCGCGTTCCGGTCCGGGGAAAATCGCCCAGCGCATGGATGCCGCCCATCGTGCCGGCGTTGAGCATGTAATTCTCCGGCACGAAGGCCGGGTGCGGCTGGTAGCGCATGTTCGGCTTGATATGTATCTCGTACACGCTGTAGGCGATGCGGCCTGCGTCCACCCTGTCGGGCAGGCGGCGATGCTCCTTGTCCAGATAGGTGACCCTGGGCATCGCGCTGGCCGCGAGCGGCACCAGTTGGTAAGGACGCTTCAGGTAATGGTATTGCAGCGGCGGCGCATAGATGAGCGCCAGGAATTCGTATTCGTTCTCGCTGTAGGCCTGCGCCGGATCGAGATGCTTGGGGCGTTCGGTGAACGCCGTGTAAAGGATGGATTTGCCGTCGTCCGCAGCCGGATAGGGATTGTTCCACAGGCCGCCATCGCACGCGGCGAGCAGCAGACACAGCAAGGCGGAATACAGGGATTTCATGGCGCAAGAGTTTAGCCGAAAGGGCTGTCTTCGCGGTAAGATTGCGCAACGATCACCAATGGATGGAAGCGATGAATCAAGATTGGCAGAATTTCCTGACGACGCAAGGCGCGCAAATTCGGGATGGCGTGGTGCAGGATTTCGGCGATGCCGCCGCAGAACGCATCGCCACGCGCGATGGCACCGTACTGTGCGACCTGTCGCAATTCGGCATCCTCAAGGTCTCCGGCGAGGAAGCGCAAGGCTTCCTGCATAACCTGTTCAGCAGCGACGTGAAGGCGCTGTCCCCGCAGCATGCGCAGTACAGCAGCTTCAACACGGCGAAAGGCCGCGCGCTGGCGACTTTCCTGATCTGGCAGGGAGGCAACGACTATTTCCTGCAACTGCCACGCGAACTGCTGGCCCCCATCCAGAAGAAACTCTCGATGTACATCCTGCGTTCCAAGGTGAAGATCGAGAATGCGAGCGAAGCGATAGTGTCGCTTGGGCTCTCGGGGCTAAACGCTAGTGCATTACTGAAAGAGATGGTCGCCCCCCCTCCTGAAGCTGTAATGGCCATGACTTCAGCTACCCATTTCGCGGTCATCCGGTTAGGTGACCAGCGTTTCCAGATCAATGTCGCACCCGATCACGCAGCAGACTTGTGGAAAAAGCTGGGCGGCGCAGCACGCCCGGCCGGTTCCCCCTGCTGGGACTGGCTCAACATCCGCGCCGGCATCCCGATCATCCTGCCGCAGACGCAGGAACAGTTCGTCCCGCAGATGGCGAACCTCGACCTCATCGGCGCAGTGAATTTCAAGAAGGGCTGCTATCCGGGGCAGGAGATCGTGGCGCGCATGCAATACCTCGGCAAGAACAAGCGCCGCATGTATCTGGCACATGCCGAGAGCGGCCAGGCGCCGCAAGCGGGCGATGAATTGTTCAGCATGGAGATGGAAGGCCAGTCCTGCGGCATGGTGGTGAACGCGCAGCCCGCCCCCGGCGGCGGCTACGACCTGCTGGCAGTGATCCAGATCGCCAGCCACGACGCCTTCCCGGTCCATCTGGGCGCACTCACCGGTGCACGACTGCAGTTCCAGCCGCTGCCCTACCCGCTGCCGTGAACCTGCCTGCCCAGCTTTTTCCGGGAGACTGGTTATGGTTGGCTAACTTCGCATTCGGATTCTTCCTCTATCGCGCCGTGCGCCAGGCCCCCTGGCGCACCCTGCTCGACAACGGTGTCATGGTCAATGCGCTGGTCGCCCTGCTGTTCGGCGCATTCATGTTATGGCAGCTCAATGCCGGCTTCCGCCCCGGCTTCAATTTCCACATCCTCGGCTCGACCCTGTTCATGCTGATGTTCGGCTGGCCCATCGCCGGCATCGCCATCACGCTGGTGATGCTCGCCACCTGGCTGCGCGCGGACCTGGGTTTTCTCTCCTTCGGCCTCAATGGCCTGCTGATGATCGCCCTGCCCGTGCTGTTCGGCGACTGGCTGCTGCGCTTGAGCAAGCGCCGCCTGCCCAAGAACCTGTTCCTGTTCGTGTTATGGAACGGTTTTTTTTGCGGGGCACTGTCCATCGTGCTGAATGTGCTGGCCACCACCCTGCTGCTGTTGCTGCTGAGCCACTATACCTGGGCGCAAATCCAGTACCACTATCTCGTCGCCACGCCCATCATCATGATCACGGAAGCCTTCACCACAGGCATGCTGATCACCGCGTTCACGGTCTTCCAGCCGCAGGCGGTGATGAATTTCAGCGATGAGGAATATCTAGCGGGGAAGTAACTTCAGCTTCATCTTCTTGTGCGGCATCCCGGCATCCATGAACTCCTTGCCGTGCTCGACGAAACCGAACTGCTGGTAGAACGGGATGGCATAAGTCTGCGCGTCGACATCCACCTGTTTGTAACCGCGCGAACGGGCTTCGTCGAGCAGGGCCTCGATGATCGCCGTCCCCACCTTCTGCTTGCGCCATTGCGGCAGCACCGCCACACGGCCGATGTGCCCGTTCGGCTGCATGCGGCCGCAGCCGATGGCGTCGCCATTCAGGCTCAGCGCCAGCGCGTGGCGGCATGTGTCGTCCAGGCCGTCCCACTCCAGCTCTGCCGGCACGTTCTGTTCGCGGATGAACACGGCCTCGCGGATGGCACGCAGCAACGGTTCGCCATCGTGCCAGCACACCAGGCTGACTGTGAAAGGTGCACTCATAACTCAGCTCCTGACCTTTCTCCCGCGGCCTCAGGGGCAGCAGGGGAAAGCGTTATTGTTATTCGGACTACCTCATGCCGTGATTTCGACTG
Organism: Sideroxyarcus emersonii; assembly: GCF_021654335.1. Taxonomy (NCBI): domain Bacteria; kingdom Pseudomonadati; phylum Pseudomonadota; class Betaproteobacteria; order Nitrosomonadales; family Gallionellaceae; genus Sideroxyarcus; species Sideroxyarcus emersonii. The sequence goes on along the minus strand of NZ_AP023423.1, from coordinate 1,091,139 downwards.
CCGTTCCTGCCTGTACCAACTCGAACAATTCGATCAATTCCGCATTGCGCATGCGCACGCAGCCGCGCGAACCCGGTTTGCCCAGTTCCGTGCTGTCGGGCGTGCCGTGGATATAGACATAGCGGCGCATGGTATCGCACGACCCGCCGCGGTTGTAGCCGCTCTCGCACCCCGACAGCCACAGGATGCGCGTCAGGATCCAGTCTCGCCCGGGGTGCTGCGCGCCCAGTTCCGGCGTGTAGATCTCGCCCGTCGGGCGCCGTTTGACGAACACCGCGTTCTCGGGTTGCCCCGCTCCTATCCTGGCGCGTATGACATGCCTGCCGCGCGGCGTGCAATAACTCCCGTTCTCCTCGCCCACGCCGTTCGCCCCCGTGGAGACCGGGTAGCGGCGCAACAGCTTGCCGTTGTCGTCGAACAGTTCCAGCACCTGCTCCCGTATGCTGATGGATATCCTCATGATGCCTTCTGCTGCGCACGGCGCATCGCGAAAAAATCGCTCAGCACGCTGCCGCATTCCTCCGCCAGCACGCCGCCGTGGATGCGCGCGTGATGGTTCAGGCGCGTTTCGGCGAACAGGTTGAACACGCTGCCCGCGGCGCCGGTCTTCGGGTCGTGCGCGCCGAATACCACACGCGAGATGCGGGCATGGAACATGGCTCCGACGCACATCACGCAAGGTTCCAGCGTGACGAAAAGCTCGCAGCCTACCAGCCGATAATTACCGAGATGTTGCGCCGCGTCGCGCAGCGCGGCGATCTCGGCATGGGCCGAGGGATCATGCCGGGAGATGGGCGCATTGCTGCCCCGTCCGACGATCTCGCCATCCTTCACCACCACCGCACCGACCGGAACCTCGCCCGCCCGTGCCGCCTGCCTTGCCAGATCGAGCGCCGCACGCATAAAGACCCTGTCCGTTTCATCGGTTACAACGTCGGGCTGCGCTGGGGGCGGGTTCTGCAGATTCATGTCCGCCATTGTACGGAGAAAATCCGGATTGCCAAACGAGGCACCGGGGCCGAGAATCCGCATATTCCCTTCGGCGGATCGCCCCATGCAAACCCTCCTGGAGAATACGCCGCGCCGGAAGTCGGGACGCGAACAGACGCGGGGCGAAGAGATCGCCAACAGCCTGAGCCACGGCGGCGGACTGATCGCCGCGGTCGTGGCGACCCCGTTCATCATCCTGCATGCGATAGCCCTCAAAGAAACCAGATACCTGGTCGGCGTGAGCATCTTCGCTGCCAGCATGATCCTGCTGTATCTGGGCTCCACCCTCTACCACGCGCTGCCCCCTGGCAGGCTCAAGCATGTCTTCCGCATCATCGAACATTCCGCGATCTACCTGCTGATCGCCGGCACCTATACCCCTTTCACGCTCGGGGTGCTGTACGGCCCATGGGGCTGGACGCTGCTGGGCTTGATCTGGAGCCTGGCGCTGGTCGGCGTGGCGCTGAAGGTACTGAATCGCGCCTCCCATCCCGTCCTGTCCACGGCGCTGTATCTGCTGATGGGATGGCTCATCCTGATTGCGGCAGACCCGCTGTTTACCCGCTTGCCCGTATCCGGCATCGCCTGGCTGGTCGCCGGGGGGCTGGCTTATACCGCGGGCACCGCCTTCTTTACCGCCGATGCGCGCCTGCGCTACGGCCACTTCATCTGGCACCTGTTCGTGATCGCGGGTACCACCTGCCATTATTTCGCGGTGTTCTGGTACGCCGCCTGAGCGCGGAAATTTACGCTTGCCTTGGCGGGGAATTTTGACAACAATGGCGTCAGTTACCGGAGCCTTTGATGCCAAAACAAGCTGTAGCCGACTTCACCCTGCCCGCCACCGGCGGTGTCGATTTCAAGCTCTACCCGATTCGCAGCAGGTCCCTGGTGGTCTATTTCTACCCCAAGGACAGCACGCCCGGCTGCACCACCGAAGCGCAGCAGTTTCGCGACCTGTATCCCGCATACCTGAAGGCGGGATGCGAAATCGTCGGCATCTCGCGCGACAGCATCAAATCGCACGAGAACTTCAAGGCGAAATTCACCCTGCCGTTCGCGCTGCTATCCGATGCGGATGAAACGGTGTGCAACCTGTTCGGCGTGATGAAGCAGAAGATGATGTACGGCAAACAAGTGCGCGGCATCGAGCGCAGCACCTTCGTGCTCGACCAGCACGGCACCATCCGCAAGGAATGGCGCGGACTCAAGGCAGACGGTCACGCCCAGGAAGTTCTCACTTTTGTTCAAACTCTGTAAAGGACGACATGAACGCACGTAAAGCAACAACGGACAGGGACACCAAACTCTTCGTGCTGGACACCAACGTGCTGATGCACGACCCGACCAGCCTGTTCCGCTTCGAGGAACACGATGTCTACCTGCCGATGTTCGTACTGGAAGAGCTGGACAACAACAAGAAGGGCATGACCGAGGTCGCCCGCAACGCCCGCCAGGCCAGCCGCTTCATCGACAACCTGATCAGCGAAAGCGAAGTGCACATCGAGGAAGGTGTCCGCCTGGATGCCCTGGGCAACATGAACGCGACCGGGCGCCTGTTCCTGCAGACCGAGTTCATCTCCAGCCAGTTGCCGGAGAACCTGGCCAACGGCAAAGCCGACAATGCGATCCTTGGCGTGGTCGCCTACCTGCACAAACTGTTCCCGAAGCGCCAGGTCGCCCTGGTGTCCAAAGACATCAACATGCGCATCAAGGCGCGCGCCCTCGGCCTGTCGGCGCAGGACTACTTCAACGACAAGGTGCTGGAAGACACCGACCTGCTCTACACCGGGGTGCGCGAACTGCACCCGGATTTCTGGGAGAAGAACGGCAAGGACATGGTCTCCGGCACGCAAGGCGGGCATACCTTCTACAACATCAAGGGGCCGGATTGCCGCGACCTGCTGGTGAACGAATTCGTGTTCCAGGACGATCCCAGCAACCCGTTCTTCGCCGTGGTGGCAGCCCAGGACAGCAACACGGCGACGCTGCGCACCCTCACCGACTATACGCACAGCAAGAACGCGATCTGGGGCATCACCGCGCGCAACCGCGAACAGAACTTCGTGCTCAACCTGCTGATGAACCCCGAGATCGATTTCGTCACGCTGCTGGGCCAGGCCGGTACCGGCAAGACCCTGCTCACGCTGGCTGCCGGCCTGATGCAGACGCTGGAGCACAAGCTCTATTCCGAGATCATCATGACTCGCGTCACCGTGCCGGTGGGCGAAGACATCGGCTTCCTGCCGGGCACCGAGGAAGAGAAGATGTCGCCGTGGATGGGCGCACTGGACGACAACCTGGACGTGCTCAACAAGTCGGACGACGAAGGCGGCGAATGGGGCCGCGCCGCCACGCGCGACCTGATCCGCTCGCGCATCAAGATCAAGTCGCTCAACTTCATGCGCGGCCGCACCTTCCTCAACAAGTACCTGATCATCGACGAGGCGCAGAACCTGACGCCCAAGCAGATGAAGACGCTGATCACGCGCGCCGGCCCCGGCACCAAGGTGGTGTGCATGGGCAACATCGCACAGATCGACACGCCCTACCTGACCGAAGGCAGCTCCGGCCTGACCTACGTGGTCGACCGGTTCAAGGGCTGGGCGCACAGCGGCCATGTCACCCTGCAGCGCGGCGAACGTTCGCGCCTCGCCGACCACGCTGCCGAAGTGCTATGAGGCTGATCGGCTCGAACACCAGCCCCTACGTGCGCAAGGTGCGCCTGGTGCTGCTGGAAAAGAACCTCCCGCACACCTATGTGGTCGATCCCCCGAGCGACCCGAACAGCGAGGCCTATCGCGTCAATCCGCTCGGGCGCATCCCCGCGCTGATCCTCGACGATGGCACCTGCGTGTTCGATTCGCCCGTGATCGCCGAATATGCGGATACATTGAACGATACCCCCATCCTGATTCCGCGCCACGATGCGCTGGCCAGGATGCGCGTCAAACGCGGCGAAGCGCTGGCGGACGGCATCATGGATTCGGCCGTCGTGGTGCGCGGCGAGCGCCTCCGCCCGATTGAAAAGCAGGACCAGGCCACGCTCGACCTGCACCTGAATGCCATCACACGCACTTTGCAGCACATCGCAGGACAGCTGGGACAGCGCGAATGGTGCGAGGGGGACAACCTCACACTGGCCGACCTGGCGCTGGCCAGCGCGATGATCTATCTCGACTTGCGGCAGCCCGAACGCGACTGGCGCAGCGCGCATCCCAACCTCGCCTCCTGGTTCAACCGGCTCTCCGCACGCCAGAGCGTCAAAATTGCGTTAAAAGAGTGACCGGATTATGAGCACGTTCGACAAATCAGACGATGAATGGCGCGAAGAGCTGACGCCGGAGCAGTATAATATCTGCCGCGAATGCGGTACCGAGCCGGCCTTCTCCGGAGAATACTGGGATTGCCAGGACATCGGCATCTACCGTTGCATCTGTTGCGGTGCGCCGCTGTTCGATTCGGAGACGAAATACGAATCGGGCACAGGCTGGCCGAGCTTCTGGCAACCGATAGACGAAGATGCGATCGCGTACCGCGAAGGAGATCCGCTCGGCATGGATCGCATCGAAGTCTGCTGTGCAGCATGCGATGCGCATCTAGGCCATGTGTTCGAAGACGGGCCCGACCCGACCGGATTGCGCTATTGCATCAATTCGACGGCACTCGCTTTGGATAGAAAATAACAACTATGGCCTGCCCCAGCAGGCTTGAACCAGCGACACCACCCATGAAAATACTTTTTGACCTGTTTCCAGTCATATTGTTTTTTATCACCTTCAAATTCGCGGGGGTGTTCACGGCCACCGCCGCCTCCATCCTGGCGACATTCGCCCAGGTCGCCTGGGTGAAATGCCGCCATGGCAAAGTGGATACCATGCTGTGGGTCAGCCTGGGCATCATCACCGTATTCGGCGGCGCAACGCTGCTGCTGCACAACGAGACCTACATCAAGTGGAAACCGACCGTCCTTTACTGGTTCTTCTCCACCGCCCTGCTGCTCTCTCCCATCCTGTTCAAGAAGAACCTGATGCGTACCCTGCTGCAGGACAAACTGCCCCTGCCCGACTCCACCTGGGTGAATCTCAACCTTGCCTGGGGAGCGTTCTTCGCGGCGCTGGGGGCGCTCAACCTGTATGTCGCATTCAATTTCCAGACCGACACCTGGGTCAACTTCAAGCTGTTCGGCGTGACCGGACTGATCTTCATGTTCATCCTTGCCCAGGCAGCGATGCTGGCAAAATACGTCGAAGCAGACAAGCACAAAGTGCCGGCCGACTGCGCTGAAGAACAGCCCACGGCAACCACTCATACGCACGAAGACAAATAAGGAGCCTTGAGATGCTGTATGCCATCTTCGGAAACGATGTTCCAGACAGCCTGCAGAAACGCATTGCCGCGCGCCCCGCGCATCTCGAACGCCTGCAGGCGTTGCAGAACGAAGGCCGCCTGCTGCTGGCCGGCCCCTTCCCGGCCGTCGATGCACTCGATCCCGGCATGGCGGGCTTTACCGGCAGCCTCATCGTCGCAGAATTCCCCTCGCTCGAAGCGGCCCAGACATGGGCTGCGGCCGACCCCTACATCGCCGCCGGAGTCTATGCACAGGCCGCCGTCAGGCCCTTCAAGAAGGTCTTCCCGGGCTGAACGCCAAGCGTGCTATATTGCGCGTCCAGCCGTTTTCCAACCATCCAAACTTCAACTTTCATAAGGAAAAAAACATGCTGAAATTTTCCAGATTCGCCCTGTTGTCCGCCTTGCTGGCCATTGCCGCAACGGCACAGGCCGACGACAAAGCCGCAGCGATCGTAAACGGCGTATCCATCCCGCAGGCCCGCGTGGATATGCGCGTCCAGGCTGCCATGCAGCAAGGCCAGCCTGACAGTCCGGAACTGCGCAAGGCCATCCGCGACGACATCGTCAATCTGGAAATCATTTCGCAGACCGCCACCAAGAACGGCCTGGACAAACAGCCCGAAGTCGCGCAGCAACTCGAACTGGCCCGTCAGTCCGTGCTGGCAGGCGCGTTCGTACAGGATTACACCAAGAGCCACCCCATCGCCGACGATGTGCTGAAACAGGAATATGAAGCGCTGAAGGCGCGTGTCGGCAACAAGGAATACAAGCTCTCGCACATCCTGGTCGATTCCGAAGACGAAGCCAAGAAGGTGGTTGCGGAATTGAAGAAGAAAGGCGCCAAGTTCGCCAAGATCGCCAAGGCCGAAAGCAAGGATCCCGGCGCCAAGAACAATGGCGGCGACCTGGGCTGGGCGGTCCCCTCCAACTTCGTGCAGCCCTTTGCCCAGGCCGTGCTCAAGCTGAACAAGGGCGAGGTCAGCGCACCGGTACAAACCCAGTTCGGCTGGCACGTCATCAAGCTGGAAGACACGCGCGAACTGAAGGTGCCGACCTTCGAAGAGATCAAGCCCAACCTGGAAAAACGCAAGCAGCAGGAAGCCATCCAGAAAGCGATCGAAGAACTGCGCAGCAAGGCCAAGATCGAATAAGGCGATCCAGCCGCAATGAAAAAGGCGACCCACGGGTCGCCTTTTTCATTGGGTCATCAACTGCCCGTACGGCACCGTGCCGCATCGGCAGCCTGGGAAAATCACGGCGCCTTGGCCACGTCCTGATTCTTCCAGCCGCCGCCCAGCGCCTTGAACATATCGGCAACCGCGCTGCGCTGCGCGCGTTCCGCATCGAGACGATTCAACTGGGCCTGCAGGTAGTTGCGTTCCACATCCAGCAGTTCCAGGCGGCTGGCAATACCCGCCTGATAACGCAGCTCGGCCTGCTTGTAGGCTTGCTGCAGGGCGTCGCTGCGCGTGGTCTCGTAGGTCAGCACCTGCCTGGCCGACTCCTGCGCCGACAGGGCGTTGCGCACATCGCCGAATGCACTGGCGACTGCCTGCTTGTACTGGATCAGCGCCTGGTCGCGACGCGCCTCTGCCGCATCCACCTGGAAACCGATACGCCCCGCATCGAAGATCGGCTGGGTGACGTTGCCGGCGAACTGGAAGATGCTGGCCGGCTTGGTGAACATGTTGGAGAAGGCGACGCTTTCGCTGCCGAGGTAAGAAGTCAGCGAGATCGAGGGGAAGTACTGCGCCCTGGCCACGCCGATACGAGCATTCAACGCCACCAGCCGCTGCTCGGCATCCTGCAGGTCAGGCCTGCGCAACAACAGGTCGGACGGCAGCCCTTCCGGCACCGTCACCACCGGCAGCGATGGGCTGCCGCGATGCAGTTCGCTGGCCATCACGTCGCGCGGCGAACGTCCCAGCAGCAGGGTCAGTGCCGTTTCCTGCTTGCTGCGCTGCAGATCGAGCGTACTGAGCTGCGATTGCACGGCTGCCACATCGGCTTCGGCCTGGTGCAGGTCGTACTCGGAAAGCATGCCGACACCAAGCTGCAGCTTGTTCAGTTCCAGCCTCTCTTGGCGGCTGGCCAGCAGGCGCTTGACCGCCGCCACCTGTGCATCCAGCGAGACGAGGGTGAAATATTGCTGCGCCACCTGCGTGGTCAGCGTCAGGCGCACCGTCTTTTTTGCCGACTCGGCACTGAGCAGATCGGCACGCGCAGCCTCGGTGGCGCGGCGCAGCTTGCCCCACAGGTCCAGCTCGTAGCTTGCATCCAGGCTGACATGCGAGAAGTTCTGGGTAGGCGGGATGTATGACGGCAACGGGAACGTACCCACGGTGGAGGCCTTGGTGCGGCTCTGGCTCGCATTGGCGCTCACCTGCGGGAATTGATCCGCCTGGGTGATGCCCAGCTGGGCTCGCACTTCCAGCACATGGGCCGCGGCCACCTGGATGTCCGCATTGTGGGCCAGCGCTTCGTCTTCCAGCTGGTCCAGCACGGCATCGGAATACAGATGCCACCACTGATCGGTCGCGCTGCTGGCCTGCACGGCAGCCGCATCCTGCTTCGCCGGCCAGCTTTCCGGCAACGCCAGCTCCGGGCGCTTGTAGTCCGGCCCGCTGGTGCAGGCGGCCAGCACGCAGGACATCAGCAGCATTCCTGCCGCTTTCTTGTTTCTCTTCACATTACTCATGCTTGTCCTCCTTGTGCCGAGCATGACCGGGGAAAATACGGCGAACCACCACGAAGAACACCGGGACCATGAATATCGCGATCACCGTCGCGGCAATCATGCCGCCCATCACCCCCGTACCGATGGCGTGACGTCCGTTCGCCCCGGCCCCGCTGGAAATGGCCAGCGGCAGGACGCCGAAGATGAACGCGATCGATGTCATCAGGATGGGGCGCAAGCGACGGCGGCACGCCTCCAGAGTCGCATCGATCAGGCCATGTCCTTCTTCCAGCAGGTCGTTGGCAAACTGGATGATCAGGATCGCGTTTTTCGCCGCAAGGCCGATGATGACGATCAGGCCGACCTTGAAGTAAACATCGTTGGGCAATCCGCGCAGCGTCACGGCCAGCACGGCGCCGAGTATGCCGATAGGCACCACTAGGATCACCGCCAGCGGAATGGACCAGCTCTCATACAAGGCCGCCAGGCACAGGAACACGGCGATCACCGACAAGGCGAACAGGAACGGCGCCTGGTTGCCGGAGATACGCTCCTCCCTGGACGTGCCGGACCACTCGAAGCCCATCCCAGGCGGCAGTTTGGACGCGACCTCCTCCATCGCCAGCAGCGCTTCGCCGGTACTGTGTCCGGGCGAAGGTCCGCCGGAGATTTTCATCGCCGGCAGGCCGTTGTAACGGTCCAGTTTGGGCGAAGCCGCCACCCAGCGGGTCCTGACGAATTCGGACAAGGGCACCATGCCGCCATCCATGTTGCGCACCGGTATGCGCATGATCTGGGCCGGCGTGGTGCGGTTTTCCGCATCGGCCTGCATCTGCACGCGCAGGATACGGCCGTCGCGTACGAAATCGTTGATATAGGCCACGCCCAGCATGGATTGCAACGTGTCGTTCAGGTTCGCTATGTCGATACCCAGGGCCTTCGCTTTCAGGCGGTCCACCTCGATCTGCAATTGCGGGCCCGCTTCCTGGCCTTCCGGCCGCACGCTGCCGATCACGGGGTTCTTGCTTGCCATGCCCAGCACCATATTGCGCGCCTCAAGCAGCTTGTCGCGCCCCAGCCCGGAACGGTCCTGCAGCCGGAAATCGAAACCGCCGGTGGCCGCCAGTTCGGGAATCGGCGGCACATTGAGGGCGAAAATGAACGCCTGCTTGATGCGGAACAGCATCATGTTGGCGCGCTTTACCAGCACAGCCGCCGAACTGTTCGGGCTGGGGCGTTCATCCCAGTCCTTGAGCCGGACGAAGACCGTGGCGGCGTTCTGTCCGCGGCCGAAGAAGGAGAAGCCGAGCACACCGATGGCATGCGCCACTTCCGGCTGCTTCATGTAGTACTGCTCCACTTCGCTCAACACTTCCCTCGAACGTTCGCGGGTAGCGCCGGGCGGCAACTGGATCACGTTGATGAAATAGCCCTGGTCCTCATCCGGCAGGAAACTGGTCGGCAGGTGCACGAACAACCAGCCCAGCGCCACCAGGATCACCGCATAGAACGCGAGGGCGCGGCCCATGCGCTTGAGTATCTTGCCAACCCAGTTCTGGTAGCCCAGCGAGGTTCTGGCAAAGGCCCGGTTGAACCAGCCGAAGAAACCGCGCTCCGCGCCCGGATCCTTGTTCGGCGCATGCTTCAGCAGCGTGGCGCAGAGCGCCGGCGTCAGCGTCAGCGCCATCAGCAGGGAGAACAGGATGGTCATGATCAGCGTGACCGAGAACTGGCGATAGATCGCCCCCACCGAGCCGCTGAAGAACGCCATCGGCACGAACACGGCGCACAGCACCAGGGTGATGGCGATGATGGCGCCGTAGATCTGCTCCATGGCCTTGTAGGTCGCTTCCCGCGGAGGCAGGCCGTCCTCGGTCATGATGCGCTCCACGTTCTCCACCACCACGATGGCATCGTCCACCACGATACCGATGGCAAGCACCATCGCGAACAGCGTCAGCGTATTGATCGAGTAGCCGATGGCGAACAGTCCCACCATGCCGCCGACCAGCGCCACAGGCACGACGATGCTGGGAATGAAGGTCGCGCGGAAATTGCCCAGGAACAGGTAGATGACGACGAACACCAGCAGCATGGCCTCAGCCAGGGTCTTCACCACTTCGGCGATGGAGATCTGGATGAACTGCGACGTATCGTACGGGATCAGCCAATCGACGCCCTTGGGGAACGCCTTGGCCAGTTCGGCCATCTTCGCCTTGACCGCCTTGGCGGTATCCAGCGCATTCGCTTCCGGCGTGGTGCGGATGGCAATTGCCGCCGCAGGCTGGCCGTCGATGCGGGCGGCGATGGAATAATCCTGCGCCCCCAGTTCCACGCGCGCCACATCCCTGACGCGCACCGTCGAGCCATCCGGATTGGCGCGCACGATGATGTCGCCGAACTGTTCCGGGGTTTTCAGGCGGCTCTTGGTGACCAGCACCGCATTCAGCTGCTGCCCCGGCGCTGCCGGCAGCTGCCCGAGTTCGCCGATCGCCAGCTCGGTGTTCTGGGCGCGGACGGCCGCGCTGACATCGCCGGGCGACAGGTTATAGGAATGCAGCTTGTCCGGCTTCAGCCACAGGCGCATCGAGTATTCGGTGCCGAACAGGATCGCTTCGCCCACTCCCGGCACCCGGCGGATGCTGTCCAGCAGGCTGGTGGCAGCATAACTGCCGAGCGCCACGTTGTCGCGGCTCTTGTCCGGCGACGTCAGCGCGATGAACATCAGATAGTTGCGCGCCGATTTCGCCACGGTGACGCCGATACGGCGCACATCTTCCGGCAGTCGCGCCTCGGCTCGCTTGATGCGGTTCTGCGTCTCCACCGAAGCCGCATCCAGGTTGGTGCCCGCCTCGAAGGTCAGCGTGATCGTCCCCAGCCCGAGCTCGGAGGACGACTCCATGTAGAGCAGGTGCTCGATGCCGTTCAGTTCCTGCTCGATCAGAGCGACCGCGGTATCCTCGACCACTTGCGCCGAAGCGCCCGGATAGTTGAGCGTGATCGCCAGCGCCGGCGGGGCAACCGAAGGATAGGAGGTGACCGGCAGGCCGCGCATCGCCAGGCCGCCGGCCAGCAAGATGATGAGCGCGATTACCCAGGCAAAGATAGGGCGGTCGATAAAGAATTTTGCGAACACGGCGCCCCTCTATTTCTTGTCTGGAGTTGCAGACGCATCCGGCGCGGACGGGCTCCCCTCGGGATGCCACTCGACCGCGCGTACCGGCGCGCCGGGGCGCACCTTCTGGATGCCGTTCACGATCACCTGGTCGCCGGGTTTCAGGCCTTCGAGGATGACGAAATCGCTGCCCGCCATGCTGCCAGTCCTGACCGGACGCATCGCGACCTTGCTTTCCTCATCCACCACCAGCACGAACTGGCCTTGCGAGGCCGTCTGCACCGCGCGCTGGGGTACCCGGATGCTGTCGTCGGAACTGCCTTCAGGCAAGCGGATGCTCGCGAACATGCCGGGCAACAGCTGCTGTTTCGGGTTGGGGAATTCGGCACGCAGCGACACGCTGCCGGTGCCCGGATCGACGGCGAGATTGGAGAACAGAAGCTTGCCGGGATACGGATAGATGCTGCCGTCCTCGAGGACGAGCTGCACTTCCGCCTCCTTCGCCTGCTTCAGCTTGCCGGATTCGAACTCCCGCTGCAGGCGCATCATATCGGCATCCGGCTGGGTGAAATTGGCATAGATGGGATTGACCTGCTCGATGGTGGCGAGCAAGGTGGATTCGCCGCGGCCGACCAGCGCGCCTTCGGTCACCAGGGCACGGCCAATGCGTCCGGCGATCGGTGCCGGCACATGCGTGTTCTCGAAATCGAGCTGTGCCCTGGACATGGCTGCCTCGGCCTGCTTGACCTTGGCTTCGGCCAGATCGTAATCCTGCTGGCTCACCGCTTTCGCTGCCAGCAGCGGCTTGTAGCGCTCCAGCGTCTGGCGTGCCACGCTCAGGTCGGACTTGGCCGATTCATAAGCGGTGCGGTAGGTGCGCGGATCAATCAGGAACAGGGTGTCGCCCGCTTTCACGTCGCTGCCTTCGGTGAACTGGCGTTTCTCGATGATGCCCTCGACCCGCGCGCGCACCTGCGCCGTCCGATAGGCTTCCAGGCGTCCCGGCAGATCCTGGGTCAGTACCACCGATCCCTTGGCCACCGTGACCACATCGACTTCAAACGGAGGGGGCGCAGCGGCGGCGGCTGGCGCCTGCTGCCCGCCGCCCCCTTTCGAATCGCATGCGCCAAGCGAGAACAGCGCAGCAAGAACGGCAATGGCAGTGAGGGAACTTGTTTTTGTTTTCATCTGAAATCTCCGACCGGATTCTGAATGGCCAACAGGATAACATTATCGTTAGCAAGATAATAGTTAGCAGGATAACATTTATTTTCGATTCTGCTATCCAGGCATCGCGAGTACAAGACATGCGAACAGGGTTTAGACCCAACCCGGCGCATCAGCCACGGTCCCTTGCGTCACCGTGCTTGGCCTGGTACATCGCCGTATCGGCGTTGTTCAGGATGGTTTCCATATCGAAGCCATCGTCCGGATAGATCGCGATGCCCAGACTGCCCGAGATGTTGACCGTATGGCTCTCGAGAACAAAGGGCTGGCGCAATGCCGCCTGGATCTTTTCGGCCAGGTTCGTCACGTCTTTCTGCGTCATGACCTCCGAGACCAGGATCGCGAATTCGTCGCCGCCGAAGCGCGAGACGGTATCGATCTCGCGCACCAGCGATTTCAGCCTGTCCGCCACCGCCATCAGCAGCTGGTCCCCGACCTGATGCCCCAGCGTATCGTTCACCGGCTTGAACCGGTCCAGGTCGATATACATGACCGCGAATTTCTTGGAATAGCGCTTCGCAACTGCCAGTTGCTGGTTGAAGCGGTCGCGGAACAGCAGGCGGTTGGGCAGCCCGGTAAGGAAATCGTGCTGCGCGTGATGCGCCACCGTTTCCTGTTCCGCCTTCATCTGCGTGATATCGGAAAAGATGCCGATGCGGTTGACCACCTTGCCCTGCGCGTCCTTGAGCGTATGGATGGACAGTTGTTCCAGATAGGCCTCGCCATCCTTGCGGCGATTCCATATTTCTCCTTCCCAATGGCCGGTTGCAAGCAGTACCTGCCACATGTCCGCATAGAACTCGCGCTCGTGCTTGCCGGAAGCCAGCAAGCGCGGATCCTTGCCGAGCACCTCCTCGCGCGTGTAACCGGTCAGCGTAGTAAAAGCCGGATTGGTTTCCTCGATGCGGTTATCGGCACCCACGATGACGATGCCGTCGCTGCTCACGGCAGACACCTTGGCGTTCAGGGCGATCTGGTGCATCGCCTTGCGCTGCGCCGTGGACAGGATGGACAACGCCATGCCCGCGACTGCCAGCAGCATCGCGAACAGCCAGAAGTTGGCCATGCCGTAACGCACGAAATCGTCGGCGAAATAGCCCGTCTGCAGGTAGGCTCCGGCGAGGACCTGGGTCATGAACATCACCTGGATCAGCGCGGTGTTCCTCCTGCCGGTACGCAGGCCGGCCCAGATCAGCAGCGGATAGACCCAGGTCAGCCCCAGCGGCTCGTTGAGGGTGATGCCGGGCAGCCTCCAGCCGAGGAAGATGTTCTGCCCGACGACAAAGGAGAGCACCCACAACGCCCCCATTTCCCAGGTCCTGCGAACCTTGAAGAATCTCGACTGCTGCCTGGCGAACACCAGGATGATCGGGGCAACAAAAGCGATACCCAGGACGTCGGCCCGCCACCATTGCCACATGACGTCGTGCAGGATATCGCGGGTGACCATGCCCGATGCCAGCAGCCCCAGCGGGCTGAGCACGGCACTGATGAGGGACGGGACCACCCCGCCCAGCAGGATGAGCAGGTAAAGGTCGCGCAGGCGGCTCAAAGAAAGATCGAGATTGCCGTAACGCCTGATCAGGCTATAGCCTACGTAGGCCTTCAGCGTAGCCCCGACCGAGAATGCCGCAGCAAAGATCAGCGGCGCATGGATCATCACGGTGGTGAGGTAGGCCCCCAGGAATACCGCCGGCAGGTAGCGCCCGCCGCCCAGCAGCAACGCCACCAGCACCAGCCCGCCCGGCGGCCAGAAGATCGTGGCACTGCTGCTCACCGCGCCGAACACCAGGCCTATCTTGGCCAAGGCAAGGTAGGCAATGACCAGACCGGCAGATTTGGCAATGTATGGCACCTTCACCTCTCACGCTTCGACGTGCAAGTCCACACCACCCCTCCGACCACCTCTTCTTGTTTGACCAGCCACTGAGGTGTGGCCGGACTATATAAGCCAATGCCGTGCTTGTCCATGTCGGCCGGCATGCCAGGCCATGTGCGCCGGGCAGGACCAGGCATGCTGCCGTCCTGCCGGCGAGTTAGAATGCCATGCACACCATGCACGCAAGGAGAAGCGAACATGAGAAGACTGATCGCGATACTGATGCTGGCCTCGCTGGCGGCTTGTGCGACATTGCAGCACCAGGAATCCTACCGGCAGGCCGCACCCGCCAGGTACCCGCCCACCACGAACGTGCTGCTGTTCGAATACCGCAACGTCAACATCCGCGACATATACGAATTGCTCTACAGCGATTTCCTGATCATCGGCCGCTCCGAATTCAATGGCGCATACGAGGATCCGCGAGCCTCCGTCGGATTCGCCAAATCGATAGGCGCCGACGTGTTCGTGACCACCTCGCAGTTCAGGGGCAGGCAGACATCTTTCGTGCCCGCCATCGCCCCCACCAACAGCACCTCGTACGTCAGCGGCTTCAGCGGCAATGCACCGTTCTACGGCACCTCGTACAGTTACGGCACCACCACGACCATGATCCCCGTCCAGTACAACCGCTATGAACAGAGCGGCCTGTACCTGAAGAACGTGAACCACGTCGTGCCGCTATGGGAAAGAAAGAGCGCGGATTACAAGGAGACCGCCGCAAATGCGCTCAGCGGCATCTGGTACAACGAGGATTTCGACCTGAAGATCTATCAATCCGGGGCGCAGATGGTGGCCTTCTTCGATACCGCCCCCAGGAACGGGGGCAAGATCAGGGAATCCGGAACGGTCGACGAACTCAAGATGATCTTCAACCCGCAAACGGGGGCCGGCGTTTACCTGATGGCGGACCGAGCACCGCAACCCGCAGAAATCAAAGTGAACAAGTTCGGCTTCCTGCAGGTGGACATCGCGTCGCAAGGCGAACTGGTGTCGTTTGCGCGCAGGAAATGACCGCCAGGCTCAGAGGTTGCGGCTCTTCTTGATCAGGTCGTAGGCGACCTGGATCTCCTTGGCCTGCTCGGTCGCCATGGCGACCATATCCTCCGGCATGCCCTGCCCGATCAGCTTGTCGGGATGATACTGGCTCATCAGTTTGCGGTAGGCGCGCTTGATCTCGGTATCGCTGCTGTCTTTGCTCACGCCCAGCGCCTTGTAGGCATCGTTCAGCGCAGCGGCCGGGTCGGCCTGCTGGCCGGCAAAATGGCTCTGGTTCAACACCATGTCCATCATGCGGCGGAAGGTCGCCTGGTCGTAGCCGAGGCGTGCGGCGATGTCGATCAGCAACGCCTCTTCGGCCGGGTGGAAATGGCCGTCCGCCAGCGCCATCACGATCAGGTACACCAGCAGCACATCCTTCAGGTTCCGCGTGTGCCCGCAAACGGCCATGAACCGCGCATAGGTCGGCGCGATGTCGAAGGCCGGGTCGGCCCCCTGCTTGAACAGGGCGATCGCCTGCAGCCGATGCTCGGCGGACATGCCGAGCTTCTGCATGAACTGTTCGACATGGTCGATCTCATCCTGCGACACGTGCCCGTCCGCCTTGGCCAGCTTGCCCATCGAGATGAACACGGTCTCCAGGAACACCGCCTGGCGCAATGCGTTCTGCAGCGGATTCATGCCGCCCGAGCCGTACACCCTGACGCGATCGATGAATGAACCGATGAAAAATCCCAGCAGGCCGCCCCAGAAACCAAGCAGCCAATAACCCGCAACGACACCGATAAGTTTGAACAAGGCAACTCCAGAAATGAACGCGCGGCCGGCAGCCGCAAAAAGGGGGCGCATTATACCCTCGCCCCGGCGGGGCGGAGCCCATGCGCGGCTGCTACATCTTCTGCTTGATGGCCAACACCGCCTGGTTGCGCAGAGTGCGCAACAGGGACAACTGGCGCTCCGAGAGTTTCAGGCTGTTGGCCTGTTGCATGTCGGCATAAAACAGGCCGAGCGTCTTCTTGTTGATGACGATGGGCAGCAGGATGAAACTCTGCGCATCGATCAGTCCCCGGTACCATGCCGGCACCTTGCTCGCGATGCTCTCCGCGCGCAGGTCCTCGATCACGATATCGACGCCCTTGTCGACCGCCAGATGGAACACATCCGGTTCGAACGCCAGGTTGAAACGGAAACGCGGGATCACCGCATCGACATCCTCGCCGAGTCCCATGCGCGCCACCATGGCATTGCTCTTGTTGTCGCGGATACAGATGATGGCGCGCTTGAATCCCAGCCCCCGGTAGATGGTCTCCAGCACCATCAGCAACACATCGTTGAGATTGAAATCCTCCACCAGCGAATTGGTCACGTCCTGGATGCCGGCGCCCATCACGGTCTCGGGATCGGGTCTCGCAGATGCATCTTCCTGCGCCTCCGCGTTCAGGACCGACTCGATGCCATGCACACCGTTCATCCCTTCGCGCTGTTCCCTGTGTTCAGCGGCCGGCTGCTCTACCGGGAGCCCGCTCCATTGCCGAACCTTCTTCACCAGCGGGCTGCGCGCCGTGTTGATCTCCAGCGTCATCGCCCGGCGCGACAGTTCCTTCAACCCGCTTTCCAGCGCATCGTTCAGCTTGCGCTCGGAAATGTCGATGGCATCCTGGTAGCGCAAACGCAGCCGGTTCAAGGCCTGCGCCTTCTCCTGGGTCGCCGTCGCTGCGGCGATCACGCACAGTTCGTTCGCCATGTTCACCGTGGCTTTCATGTGTTCCGCCTCGGTCTTGGGCTTCTTCACCGCTTCGCCCTGCGGCAGCTTCTCCATGCCGTCCAGCAAGCGCTTCGGGAAACTCCAGCTCCTGGCCACCCCGATGCCGATCTCGTTATGGGTCAGCCCCAGCACCTTGATCGCAGCCTGCTCCTCCGTCAGCCCCTGTTCGATCAAGCGCGCGATCTCCTGGCTCTCTTCGAAGAAATAGTAGGTCACCAGCATGCGGCCGAGATTCTGGAACATCGCGCAGATCATCAGCTCCTCGGCATCGCGGATGTTGCGGCCCACGGCCAGCTGCGTCGCCACCACGCCGGCGAAGAACGCGGCGATCACCTCGTCCTTGAGCTGGTGTGCCAGCGACTTGTTCTGCATGAATTCGAGCATGATCAGCGACATCGCGATGTTGCGCACCGTCTCGAAACCCATGATCACCACGGCTTTGGAGATCGTGCTGATGTTGCCGCCGAACTGACCGTACGAGACCGTGTTGACCAGCCGCAGCAGCTTGTTGGTCAGCGCGAAATCCTGCAGGATCACGCGTGCCAGCTTGTTCGCGCTGTCCGATTCCGAAGCCACGATCTGGTTGATCTCTGTGATGATGTTGGACAGCGCGGGGAAATCGCTCTTGCTGCGCATGCGCCGCAACAGGAAATCCAGCGTGCTGTGGCTATCGTTGGCGGCCGCCTCGCCGATCCCGCCGAGATACTCCTTCAGTGCGGCGCGCATGGCAGCCGCATCCGGATAGCGCTCTTCCCTGCGCTTGCCGACCGATTTCAGAATGATGGCCTCCAGCTTTTCGTCCAGTTCGGCGTTATGGGCGGAGGGTGCAGCCACGGGTTCATGTGCGACGCGATTCAGTATCTGCATCACGTTCTCGCCCTGGAAGGCGACCACCCCGGTGACCATCTCGTACAGCACGATGCCGAGCGAATAGAGGTCCGAGCTGGCATTCACTCCTTCGCCGTTGATGCTCTCCGGTGCCATGTATTGCGGAGAACCGACCACCTCTCGGCTCGCTTCGCTCTGCCCCTGGATCAGCCTGGCGATACCGAAATCCGTCAGCATGGGCTGGCCGCGCTGTCCGATCATGATGTTGGCGGGCTTGATATCGAGGTGCATCACACCATGCTGGTGGGCATATTCCAGCGCATCCAGCAGGTAGCAGGCGATCTCGGCCGACTTCACCGCAGGCAAGGCCCCGTGCTGCAGCATGGTCGCCAGCGTGCCGCCTTCGATATAGGCACAAACCAGGTAGGCCGAACCATCGCTCTCGCCTGCGTCGTGCAGGGGCACGATATTGGCGTGCTGCAATTTGCTGACGATACGCGCCTCGCGCAACAGGATCTCGGTCTGTGCGGCGCCCGGACGCAGCGTCTTGATGGCCACCTGGCGATCCAGCTGGGGATCGTATGCGAGATAGACCGCTCCCTGGGCTCCCCGGCCAAGTTCGCGAATGATGGTGAAGCGACCTATTCTTTTTATTGTCATGTCAAACGATATCAACCCTGTCCCTGCCGCTATGATAACAGTTCTGTCGCAGGCCGCCGCGGGCGAACATGCCGGCACGTCCCCCGCTCGTTGATTGACACGGCACCGCCAACTCCCCTACAGTTCGTACACTTGCAAATCCGCCCCCCACGGCACATCTCATCGCACGTACGGTAAGAGGTCCGGGGCGGCATCCCCAGAACAGGAGCTGGCGCAAGGCGATGGTCCCGCAACAGCGGGACGCGGGGATCTGCAACTCTCCCCGCTGCAAATGGGGAAAACACTTGTCAGACAAAAAGATAGCGACACAGGCTGCACTGATCCGGCAAATGCTGGGCACGTGTCACGCATCCATCGTTACCAGCACCCTGCTCGCCGCAGTTCTTGCCTATGTACAGCGCGACGTGATCGCTCCTGGCGTGATCGTGGCCTGGCTCACCCTGGTCGTACTGGTCGCACTCGTCCGCGCCATGATGGCGGTGGTTTGCAAGCGCTCCGCACTGGACGAGAGCGCCGCCACATGCGCACAACTGAACAGATTCCGGCTCGGCGTACTCGCCGCCGGCATCGTGTGGGGATCGGCCGGCATCGTGATGTTCCCCGCCAACGACCCGTATCACCAGATTTTCCTCATCTTCATGCTGGCCGGCCTGACGGCAGGTGGCGTGATCTCGTACGCAGCCGACCTGATCGGCGCGACCGGATTCTCCATCGCCGCGCTGTTGCCGGCCATCGTCCGCCTGTTTGCCGCGGGAGACCGCACTTCCCAGGCGATGGGCATGGCCAGCCTGCTGTATCTCGCCTTCATGATCGTGAGCTTGCGCCACATGCACCGGCACATTCGCGAGAACATCGAATTGCGCCTTGCCGCCTCGACGCGCGAGGAAGCCGCGAGAGCCGAGGAAGAACGCTACCGTTTGCTGCTGAACCATTCACCCGTCGGCATCCTCCACTACGACCCCGACCTCGTCATCACCTATTGCAACCAGCGCTTCGCCGACATCCTGCACGCCCCGCTCGAACGCCTCATCGGACTGGACATGAAAACGCTCAGGGACCAGGTCGTCCTGCCCGCCCTGAAGCAGGCCCTGCAGGGGGAACTGGGTTATTACGAGGGACCTTATACCTCCACTCTCAGCGAAGTGCACAAGTGGGTGACCATGACCTGCGCTCCTTCGCGCAACGGCAGCGGCAAAATCGTGGGCGGGGTGGGCATCGTGCAGGACGTCACCGCCTTGCGCGAATCGCACCAGCGCATGTACTCGCTGCTCAACTCGATGGCGGAAGGCGCATACGGCGTCGACACCGACGGCAACTGCACCTTCGTGAACCGGGCGTTCCTGCGCATCCTCGGCTACGACCACGAAGACGAGGTCATCGGCAAGCATATCCATGAGCTGATCCATCATTCCCATCCCGATGGCAGCCACTACCCGGCCTCGGAATGCAGGATGTACAGCGCCTATCGCAACAATCAGGAGATCCACGCCATCGACGAGGTATTCTGGACCAGGGACGGCAAACCCATATCCGTGGAATACTGGTCGCAGCCCCTGCTGGAGAAGGGCGTCATGCAGGGGGCGATCGCCACCTTCGTCGACATTTCCGAACGCAAGCAGATGCTGGCCGAATTGCGCGAAAGCGAAGAGCGGTTCCGCCAGATGTTCGAACGGCACAGTGCCGTCATGCTCCTGATCGAACCCGGCTCCGGCATGATCGTCGACGCCAACCCCGCAGCAGCCAGATTCTATGGCTACCCGCTGGAAAACCTGCGCGGCAAGCTGCTGAGCAGCATCAACACGCTGTCGGAAACCGAGATCGCCCGCGAAATGCAGCATGCGATCGACGATCATCGCGATTATTTCGTCTTCGACCACCGCCTGGCGAATGGCGATATCCGTACCGTGGAAGTGCATTCGTCCTCGGTGCATTACAGGACCGCTCCGCTGCTGTTCTCCATCATCCATGACATCACCGAACGCAAGCTGGCGGAAGCCCAGATACGCAATCTCGCTTTCTACGATGCACTGACGCAACTCCCCAACCGTCGCCTGCTGAACGACCGCCTGGGCATAACGGCCGCCGCCAGCATGCGCAGCGGCCGTTATGCCGCAGTCATGTTCCTCGACATGGACAACTTCAAGCCGCTAAACGACATGTACGGGCATGCCGTCGGCGACCTGCTGCTGGTCGAAGTGGCAAACCGGCTGAAAAGTTGCGTACGCCAGATGGACACCGTCGCGCGCTTCGGCGGCGACGAATTCGTGATCGTCCTGAACGAACTGGATACCGGCAAAACCCAGTCGGTCGCACAGGCCCGCAGCGTTGCGGAGAAGATCTGCCGGGTCGTGTCCGAACCGTATACGATCAAGTTCCAGACCGACAAGGAACCGGAGAAGACCGTCACCCATCATTGCACCACCAGCCTGGGTGCGCTCGTATTCACCGGCAACAAGGCCACGCCGGACGACCTGATCAAGTGGGCCGACAAGGCGATGTACCTGGCCAAGGAAGCGGGTGGCGATTCGATCCGCTTCGTCGACTCCGAAGCCTGATCGCCCCGGGCGTCCGCGAAATCCGATCTGCAACACCGTTTCCGCCGCGCACAAAAAAGGCGGCCATACGGCCGCCTTCTGCTTTCCGCACAAAGCGAAAGTCACTGCAACGTCGCTTCCTCGATCAATACCTTGTAGGAGTAGCCCGCACCGAAATCCTTGTCGACACGGACGACGCCTTTGGCCGTCACGATATCGCCAGGTTTGGCTTCGTCCGCGGTCGTCACCAGGATGTCGTTGGTACCGTCGGCCGCGCTGCCCGAACCGTCGCGCAAGTGCACCCAGTTCCTGCCCATGATGCCGGGGTTGTATTTGACGACCTTGCCGCGAACCCGCACCGTCTTGTCCTTGAGTTTTGCCCCCTTGGTCATGACCTCGGCCACGCTCCACGCATTCTCCCCTTTTGCCCTGGCGACGTGTTCGTCGTTGATCGCATCCTGTTTCTTCGCAGGGAGCGTGGCGTAAGACGTGCCCAAGGCATTGGCCGGACGCTCGCCGCCCATGGCCGGCTCTTCGCCCATGCCCGCATCGGCAGCCCCCCCGGTACCGCCCAACCTGCCGAAAATGATCGACGGGAAGGTCTTTTTCAGCGACTTGCTTTCGAAATCGGTCATCACGATCGCGTGCTCGATCGCAATGGTATCGCCGACTTTCACCGGCGCCTTGATGATCGCAGCCCAGGTCTCGCCATCCTGCGTCTTCAGCCGCAGATAGGTGAAGTTCTCGACCTCCTTGACCTCAAGCACCTCGCCGTGGACAGTGCCTGTTGCTGGCGGGTTTGCGGCAGGCGCTTCCCCAGCCCAGGCGCAGTGGACTGCAACAAACATGAAGATCGCTAACAGGGCTTTCATGGTCTGGATACTCCCGTGTGATAAGGATGACGATTCTAGCAGTTGCAGCCGTACCGCTCGCATGCCATACGGCGCAGGTCGGCAAAACCACTATCGGCAGCAGTGACAATTGAATTAAGCACGATAAAAGCGTATGTTATGCGAGCAGTCGTCAGGAAAGGGGGATCGTCATGCCAAGTCCAGCATCCATTACAGCCGGTGCCAGTTCCTTGTGGCAGCAGGGCCAATCGCAGCAAGTCCAACGCGCTGCCGACCAGGCCGCCCAGACAGCACAGTCCCTGCAAGCACAAGCCAGAGATGCCAGAGCCGTTGCCGACCGCGCGCAAGACGACGCGCGCTCGCTTGAAATGAAAGCCGCACAGGCACAAGCCACAGCCACCCAGGCCAACCTCAGCGTCCAGACCAGCACTGCGTTCCAGAGCATGCAGGCGTCATCCAGCGACGTCTACACCGTCGTTCCCAAGTTGATCTCGTTCGACAACAAGCTGCCCGCCCAGATATCCACGCCCACCTCAAGCACCGGGCAAATAATTGGCAGCATGATCAACACGACCGCCTGACCGGGGCGACCGACGGTACCCTCCCGACAGGACGGGCGGCAGAATCAATCCCTGGATCTCCAGTCAGACGTTTGCCCGCAATTGAGCGGGTAAAACGCAATGTCATATTCAGCGATGACATAAAGGAGGTTCAACATGACATACCATGACAGCAATGACACCGAGAAAGAGGATGCCGCCTTCAGCGTGGCCTTGGGCTGGCTCGCAGCATTGGCCACGGTAATTGCCAGCATCGCCGGGGTGGTCAGTTTAGCTTGATGTCCATCCTTCTGGCTGGTTGCAACACGGAGGCGGTGAGAACCGCCTCTTTTCATTTCACGCGGCGACCTCCGGGGCGGAAAACATGCCAGGTTGGACAGGTCGCAACAGTAACCACTTCATCATCATTGACTTTGCCCGTATCCCTCCCTACAGTTCTTCCCGCTTGTGCGTCTGCCACAGCGTGACCGGCCGGCAAGCAGGCACCCCGTCAATGCGATACGGAGCGACCGGATGAAAAACCTCACATTGCTGCTGGTGCTGGTATCCGGCTTGCTGGCCGGATACCAGATCGGCGACTACCGCGGCAAGCACGCCCGCGAAGCTCTGCAACAGGCGATCGAAACCGGCAAGAGCCTGGATCTTGAACGCCGGACTGCACTCACCCGGCTCGAACACCAACTGGACGACATCAACGCCAACCACCGGCAGCAACTCGAAGCGATACGCCGCAACAGCGCCAACAGGGAAGCCGCATGGCATCGCGCCCGCAACGAACTGGGCGAACAGGCCACACGCTCGAAAGCACAACTCGCCGCAACCGACTCAAGACTGGAAGCCCTTACCGCCAGGCGCAATTCTGCAACCGGCGATGAGCAAGCCAGCCTCGATCAGCAGATCGCGCGCCTGCAACAGGAGCGCAACGAGCTGCGCAGCGAAATCGAGGGCAATGCATGCCTGCAAACCAGGGTACCGCATGGCGTAGCCGAGGCATTGAACGAAACCGCGGCAAACGGAGGCTGACGATGAATACACCACACACCAGGCGCTTTACCCTGCTGGCCAGCCTGTTCCTCTGTGCTTGCCAGGCCGTGCCCGTCGTCCCGCATGCCCTCAATTGCAACGTGGATGCGGCACTGCTCGACAGCACTTGCGCGCCCCCCAGACCGATCGCCAACGATGCCACCTACGCAGCGCTGGTCGACACCATGCAGGCCGATCGCAAGGCGCTGCAGGAGTGCGGCAGCACGACGGACGCACTGATTGCAGCCATCAAGCGCTGCAATCAGGCGACCGCCGCATACAACGACAGGATCGACGCCCTCAACAAAGCGCATTAGCCCGCCAACTTAGCCCTTGCGTGCAATGGGAACAGCCTGCCTTGCAATACCCATTTCCAGTGCAATCAGGGATTCCACTAATTCCCGCACCCCGCTGTTTTCTTAACGTTTTTTTGACAACACTGCTGATAGGATTACCGTCAATAAAAGCAAAGTTGTCGACGAAGAAAATTCGATCCGCAATGTGCAGGAACACGGCAGCAATTCATTGAGCGGCCGTGCTTTTGAATGTTAAAACCATTAGGGGAGTTGATACATGATGAATTACATCCTGGCAGCAGTACTGGCACTGGCGTCGGCGAATGCGATGGCCGATCGTGAAGTATCCGGCACGAACGGAAACAAGAAAGGCAGCAGCGAAGCCGAAGCTTGCGCCGCCGCCAAAGAGGATATCCTGGACAAGAGGACCTACAACGAACAAGTGGCAAAGTACATGCCGTGCAATTGCAAACAGAACGAAAAAGGGAACTGGTCCTGCACCGTCAATGCGACGCTGCAGAAAGTCCGCTAACCGTTCCTCTGACTCCGGCAAAGGCGACACCAGTCGCCTTTTCTTTGGACTCCCTGACGCACCTGTCGCAATGCCACTCATTCCCGGCATATCCGGGGCATATGGCAAGACCGGGCACGTGAATGCAAAGCAGGAGCATCGACTGTTGCAGAAGGCCAGAAGACTTGACGATCTGGCAAAAATATCGCGAAACGTTATCGACGATTTCTCTTCGGGTGATTGAGTGTCAGAACAGTACAAACGGATGATTGAGAACGCCCGCGACGGCTGCTGGTTGGTGGACCTGCAGGGCAGACTGCTGCATGCCAACCACATCTATGCGGCGATGTCCGGCTATTCGATCGACGAACTGGCAAACATCCACGTCACTGAGCTCGATGCGCAAGACGACCCACAGAAAGTGACAGCCCGCATCGAACGGGTGCTTACTCATGGTTATGACCGTTTCAGATCTCGGCATCGCCATAAAAACGGTCACCTTTTCGAAGTCGATGTGGCCATCAATCTCATACCTGACGCGAATCACTTTCTTGTTTCCCTTCGCGATATCTCCGAACAGATCAAATACGAGCAGGCTCTGCGCGAAAGCGAAGAAAAATACCGCCTGTTATTCGAGAACGCAGGCGACCTTGCCTACGGTACCGACCTGAACGGCGCATTTACCGCCGTCAGCGAATCGCTGCTGACCGTCACCGGCTACACGCGGGAAGAACTGATCCATGCCCCCATCAGCAAACTGCTGACACCAAAGAACTTGGAGCTGGCGCGCAGCATGACCGCAACCAAGCTCGCCGCGGAAAAACAGGTGACCCGCTACGAACTGGAGATCACCGACAAACAGGGGCGCCAGATACCGCTGGAACTCGTCACCACCCTGACCTACCGCGATGGCG
Source organism: Sideroxyarcus emersonii (assembly GCF_021654335.1). Classification (NCBI taxonomy): domain Bacteria; kingdom Pseudomonadati; phylum Pseudomonadota; class Betaproteobacteria; order Nitrosomonadales; family Gallionellaceae; genus Sideroxyarcus; species Sideroxyarcus emersonii. The sequence goes on along the minus strand of NZ_AP023423.1, from coordinate 1,065,957 downwards.
TGCCGGTCGGCGTGCAAGGCATCGGTCGCGACATCAGCGAACGCAAGCGCCTGGAGAACGACATGCGCCTCGCCGCTGCCGCCTTCGAATCCCAGGAACCCATCGTCATCACCGACGCCAACAGCGTGATCCAGCGGATCAACAAGGCCTTCACCGAATCCACCGGCTACACCGCCGAAGAAGCGATCGGCAAGACGCCGCGCATACTCAAATCCGGCCTTCACGACGAATTTTTCTACCGTGCGATGTGGGAAAGCATCAATGAGACCGGAACCTGGCAAGGAGAGATCTGGGACCGGCGCAAGAACGGGGAGGTTTATCCCAAGCTGCTCACCGTCTCCGCTGTGAAAGGAACGGACGGCATCGTCACCCATTATGTCGGCTCGCACATCGACATCACCGAACGCAAGGTGGCCGAAGAGCGGATACGCCAACTGGCATTCCACGACCCGCTCACCCGCCTGCCGAACCGACAGCTGCTGCTCGACCGCCTGCAGCACTCGCTGGTCACCAATGCCCGCAACGGCAACAAAGGTGCCTTGCTGTTCATCGACATGGACAACTTCAAGAACCTCAACGACACGCTGGGACACGCCATGGGCGACCTGCTGCTGCAACAGGCCACCGACCGGTTGACCTCCTGCGTGCGCGAGGGCGACACGGTCGCCCGCCTGGGCGGCGACGAATTTGTGGTGATGCTGGAAGATCTGAGCAACCAGACCATCGAGGCCGCCGAACAGGCCGAAGCGGTGGGAGAGAAAATCCTGGCCACACTGAGCCAGCCATACCAGCTGGGTGCGCACACCTTCCGCAGCTCGGGAAGTATCGGTGCAACCATATTCAGCGGTGACCACCAGGACACTGAGGAACTGCTGAAACAGGCCGACATCGCCATGTACCAGGCCAAGAAGGCTGGCCGCAACACGCTGCGTTTCTTCGACCACAGGATGCAGCACACCATCAACACTCGCGCCGCGCTGGAAGGCGAATTGCACAGAGCACTCGATCAGCGACAGTTCGAACTGTATTACCAGATCCAGGTAGACCGCGACGACCGCATTCTCGGCGCCGAGGCGCTGATCCGCTGGAACCATCCGCTGCGCGGGCTGGTATCCCCTGCCGAATTCATCCCTCTGGCGGAAGAGACTGGACTGATCCAGCACATCGGTAACTGGGTACTGGAAACCGCCTGCGCGCAGCTCAAGGCCTGGGCGCACGACGCACACACACGCCACCTCGTGCTGGCGGTGAACATCAGCGCACGACAATTCCACCAGGCCGATTTCGCCGACCAGGTACGCGCAGCGGTGCAGCGCAACGCCATCGATTCGAACCTGCTCAAGCTGGAGTTGACTGAGAGCCTGCTGCTGGAGAACATCGACGACACCATCGCCACCATGAACGCACTGAAGGCTACCGGCGTCCAGCTCTCGCTGGACGACTTCGGCACCGGCTATTCTTCCCTGCAATACCTCAAACTGCTGCCGCTGGACCAGATCAAGATCGACCGCTCCTTCGTGCGTGACATCGCCACCGACGCCAACGATGCGGCCATCGTGCAGACCATCATCGCCATGGCCGAGACCCTGGGCCTGGACGTGATCGCCGAAGGCGTCGAGACCGAAGAGCAGCTGGAATTCCTCGACCTGCGCGGCTGCCATACCTACCAGGGATACCTGTTCGGCAAACCGGTACCGGCTGCAGAATTCATGTTGGCCCCGGTTTCGGCATGACCATTCATATAAGAGGGATACTAAAAACAGCTATACCTCATTGACACCGCGCGAACGCGTCCCATAAAGTTCGCCCCACCTTGCAAATCCGCCGCAAGTACATCGCACCCACGGTGCGGGACAGGCGGCGGAATCCCCGCAGAGGCCAGAGGGAGGTTGGCAGCAGCCATGCGGCCATTGCAAAGCAGCACGCCTCGATCCAACAACTAAAACATCGATATCTCAGGAAGGGAAACATGAAAAGAATCATCGCAATTTCGATCTTGTGCGCATCCGTCATGCCTGCAGCACACGCTGAAGAACAGGCAGAGAACTACGTCGGCGTATCGGCCAGCAAGCTCATCGCTACGCCCTCCAGCACCGGCGCCGGGGTCGTGCTCGGGCACCGCTACAACGAACACCTGGCTGCCGAAATCGCCTATGAAGACTCCGGCGCACTGAGTGCCGCTCCGGACAGGACCACCGCCCTCTCCGTCGCCGTCCTCGGCTTCGTGCCGCTGTATGGCGAGTTCGAGGGCTTTGCCCGCGTCGGCTATGCCTCCGCGCATTCCAAGGATGCCACCGGCGTCACTGCCAACCACGGCGATGTCACCTATGGCGCCGGCATCGAGTATCACCTGAACGACAAATACTCGGTCGATCTGGGCTGGAACCGTCTGCGCATCGGCGACAACGTCGGCATCCCGCGCGGCAACGAGAACTCCTATGTGCTGACCGTATTGCGCAGTTTCTAAGGCAACAACGATCCAGACAAGGCGACCATCCGGTCGCCTTTTTCTTTTCCCTTGAAACCGCGACATCGCCCCCGCTACAGCATATCCGCCTTGCGGCACATCACCTGTCGGGGTCGTTGACAGCCGCCGAACAAGTCCCATACAGTTCGCCCGGACAACAGCTTCACGCAGCCCTCGCCTACCCAACTCCACATGCAAAAGGAAATCGACAATGTATAACCTCTTCAAACCCGAACAACCCGTCGGCCTGATGGACTTCGTGCGCGCCGCCAAATCCTGCATCACCGAGATCACGCCGGCCGAGCTGAAGGCCAGGCTGGATGCCAGGGAAGACCTGTTGCTGGTCGACGTGCGCGAGGCTGCCGAGTTCGAGCATGGCCATATCGAAGGCGCCCATCTCGTCCCGCGCGGCATCATCGAAGCCGCTGCCGACACCAGCTACCCGAAGCACTACGCGCCGCTATCCGGCGCACGCGACCGGCAGATCGTCGTCTACTGCGCCACCAGCGGGCGTTCCGCGATGGCCGGCGCCGTGCTGCAAATGATGGGCTATAAAAAGGTGATCAACCTGGCCGGCGGCATCACGCGCTGGGAAGCCGAAGGCATGCCGCAAGTACGCGAAGCGGAGTATTGAATCAGGATTCGACCATTCCCGGAGAAATATCGCATCCAGAAAGCCAGTTCAACAAAGGGAAGCAACCATGCCCAGTGATTCATCAGCCCCACAAAAGAACGAGAATCATCAGTCTGTGATAAGGTTGGTACTCATCCTGATCGGGGCGGTATTCTTCATCGAACTCATTGTCATGGACCTGGTGCTTTCGTTCACGCACCTGTCCAAACTGGGCGAATCCCTGCTGGACGCCACGCTGCTGTCCCTGCTGCTGTTCCCCATCTTCTACTTTCTGATCTTTCGCCCCCTGGTCCGGAATATCGCCGAGCGCAAGCGGATCGAGGCGGACTTGCGCATCGCCGCCGTTGCTTTCGAGATCAAGGATCCAAGCCTGATCACCGATGCACAGGCCAACATCATCCGCGCCAACCAGAAATTCCTGGACAAGACCGGCTATCGCCTTGAAGAGATCGTCGGCAGGAATCCCCGCATCTTCAAATCCGGCATGCACGACAAGAAATATTACGAAAGGCTTTGGAAGCAACTGCTGGAGGACGGCAGCTGGAGCGGCGAGATCCGCATCCGCACCAGGGAGAATCGCATCCTGCATCCATTCTGGCTGACCATCACCGCCGTCAAGAACGATCGGCAGGAAACGACGCATTACATCGGCATCTACAATTTCTGAGAATCGACCGGAGTCGCTTAATTCAATCGAGCCGCGTTAAGCATCCATAAAAAAGAGTGGGCCCAGACGACCCACTCTTTATCGAACAAAAACCAAAATTACTGCGCTACCCGCTCTACCGAGTTGATTTCCACACGGCGGTTCTGCGCCCGACCGGCTGCCGTATTGTTGTCGCCAACCGGGTTTGCCGACCCCTTGCCCGAAGTTGAAATACGTCCGGCATCGACGCCTTTGTTGACCAGGTATGCTTTAACGGCTTCCGCACGCTGCGCGGAAAGCGTCTGATTGGCTGCTTCGCTTCCCCGGTTATCGGTATATCCCACGATCGCCAGATTGGCCTCCTTGTATTTCGCTGCGAATTCGACAACCGTATCCAGCTGCCTGAACGCAGCCGGTTTCAGGATCGCAGAACCCGAAGCAAAGTTGGCACCCTCAATCGTAATGGGCTTATCGGTGAAGATGGTCTTCGGCCCTGGTGCCGGGGCGGCTTCGGCAACGACCGGCGCAGGCGCTGGTGCAACTGCCTTGGGAGGCGCTGCCACGCGCTCGCTTGCCGTAACGCCATCGCATCCCGGCACCGCCATGGCAGGTGTCCAGGAGCCCGTATGCCAGCAGTCGCCATAATTATCCCTGACGATCACTCCGGATGAATTCACCACATATCCATCAGGGGCTGATGTTGCGGAAATTGCCTGCGTACTGAACATTGCGGATAAGGCAATGCACGAATAGAGCGCCACTGAGATTGTCTTCATTATTATTTCCTTTCAAAAGTTGACGAACACAAGGCTGCAACTTCATGCAACGAAGGCCAGGCGGGCAAGAAGCGGCAGCATCCAGAACTTCTGAGTTGCCAGTCGACATCGCGGACAGGAACTATCGAACATCACCTGAATGCAACGATACCCACATGGCAAGCAAGATACAAGCGCAACAAGATAGCTGGTTTGGCGGGACAAGGCAGTTCAGCCATGAATGAATCATTGCCGCAGCAAACACAACTCAGATGCGGCTCACCAACTCGACAGCGGCAACTTCATTGACACCACCCGCGCGACTCACATAAAGTTCGTCGCACTGCAGATCCGCCACACGCGCATCGCACTGCATGCATGATGCGCGGCCCGCAGCGGAATCCCCGGAACAGCAAGCTGGAGCAATCAAAGATGCCCGTGCAACAAGCTGCCTCGCCAAAAACACCACTTATCCCAAAGGGGAAGCAATGAAACAGATATCCTTTTCGCGCTTCAGGAAAAACCCGATGTCATTACCTGCCGACTGCGCACCAGAACCATGGAAATGAAGAAGATCAACTCCGGCAAACTGCGCGCCATCGGCTACGACGCGCGCTCACGCATGCTGCAGGTACAGCTCGATAACGGCGAAACGCTGCAATATAGCAACGTCGCAGAAGACCTATGGCGCAGGCTCGCCGGTTCTGCCTCGGCCTGGAGCATCTACCGCGACAATATCGAAGAACAATACACAGTGAAGCGGGTCGGCGCAGCCAACCCCACGGGCAAGAATCCGCTCGACGAACTGTTCAAATAAGCCGGGCGATGACCATGACTGAATACAACATCAGCGCAGACCAGCCCGTCGTCGAAGTGCTGCACCATGGCAATCCCGTCATCATTCGGCGCGAAGAAAATCCGTCCGCCACGATCCGCCCCGAATACGCAATCACCGCGCGCAAATGCCCGCCCTACTGCATCCAGCCGATGCAACTGGCACCGGGCGTGGAAACGCTGGGCGAACTGGAAGTGCTGGACTGCCTGAAGCGCATACGCAAAGGCGACAGCAGCCTGATCGTCGTCGATTCACGCACGCCGGACTGGTATGCCAAGGGCACCATCCCCGGTGCGGTGAATGTGCCTTATGCGCAGAATATGGCGGGCCAGGCCACCGACCTGCCCGGCGTGAAGCAGACACTGACCGAATTGTTCGGCGCCAAGGAAGCAGGCGGCGCTGGCGATTTCAGCACCGCCCGCACCTTGGCGATCTTTTGCAATGGCCCGTGGTGCGGCCAGACGCCGAACTACATCCGCACCCTGCTCTCGCTCCGCTACCCGGCCAACAAGCTGAAGTGGTACCGCGGCGGCATGCAGGACTGGTGCTCGCTGGGCCTGACCGTCGTCTGATCATTCGCCTCCGCTCACCGACAAGACAATAAAAAAGCGACCATCAAGCCGCTTTTTTACTACCCCAACCACTGGATTCCGGCCTGCACCCGCAATGGGTACGTCGTGGTTGTAAGAGACTAAAGCCCCAACAACACACGCAGCACCGGAATGGCGCGATTACCCCACCCACTTCCGCGCATTCTGGAACATGCGCAGCCATGCGCCGTTCTCCTGCCATTCCTTCGGATACCAAGAATTCTGCACAGCGCGGAACACGCGCTCCGGATGCGGCATCATGATGCTGAAGCGGCCGTCCGGCGTGGTGAGGCCGGTGATGCCCTGCGGCGAGCCGTTGGGGTTGAGCGGATAGGTGGTGGTCGCCTTGCCGTAGTGGTCGACATAGCGCAGCGAGACCAAGGGTTGCGCAGCATGCAGCCGCTTGGTGTTGCCGAAGTCGGCATAGCCTTCGCCGTGCGCGACGACGATGGGCATGCGGCTGCCGGCCATGCCGTCGAACAGGATGGAAGGCGATTGCTGCACTTCCACCATCACAAAGCGCGCTTCGAACTGCTCGGACTGGTTGCGCGCGAAGTGCGCCCAGTTTTCCGCGCCGGGGATGATCTCGTGCAGGTTGCTCATCATCTGGCAGCCGTTGCACACGCCGAGCGCGAAGGTGTCGTTGCGCTTGAAGAAAGCTTCGAACTCGTCGCGCGCACGCGGGTTGAACAGGATGGATTTCGCCCAGCCCTCGCCCGCGCCCAGCACGTCGCCGTAGGAGAAGCCGCCGCAGGCGACCACGCCCTTGAAGTCGGCCAACTGCACGCGGCCGCTGATGATGTCGCTCATGTGCACGTCCACGGCATGGAAGCCGGCGCGGACGAATGCGGCGGCCATCTCGACGTGGCCGTTGACGCCCTGCTCGCGCAGGATGGCCATCCTGGGGCGGGTCTTCAGCAAGGCGGGCGCGACGCTCTCGTTGAGGTCGTAGGTCAGCTTCACATGCAGGCCGGGGTCTTTGGCATCCAGCGTGCGGTCGAATTCCTGTTGTGCGCAGGCCGGGTTGTCGCGCAGCTTCTGCATCTGGTAAGTGGTCTCGCTCCAGATGCGGCGCAGCGCGATGGCGTTCTCGCTGTAGAGCGTGTTCTTGCCGCGGGTGATATTGATCATCCCCGTGGTGTTGAGGCGCGCCACTTCGTGCACATTGCCCAAGCCTGCATCGTCGCACTGCACGAAGATGTCGGCCAGGTCGGCACGGCGCACCTGCACCAGCGCGCCGAGTTCTTCGTTGAACAGGATGCCGAGGTCGTCGCCCTTGCATTCGTCCAGGCGGATATCCAGGCCGATATGCGAGGCGAAGCTCATCTCGCACAGCGCCGCCAGCATGCCGCCGTCGGAACGGTCGTGGTAAGCCAGCAGCTTGCCTTCGCGGTTGAGATGCTGGATCAGGTTGAAGAAGGCCTTGAGCTGCTCTGCGCTATCCACGTCCGGCGCCACATCGCCCACCTGCTTGTACACCTGAGCCAGCGCCGAGCCGCCGAGACGGTTTTTGCCGTTACCCAAGTCGAACAGCAGCACCACGGTATCGGTATCGGCCATCAGTTGCGGGGTAAGCGTCTTGCGCGCATCGCTGCACGGGGCGAAGGCGGAGATGATGAGCGACAGGGGGGCGATCACTTCTTTCTTCATGCTCAGGTCGTTTTGGTTTCGACTAACCTGCTGCGCAGGTGAGTCTCCACCGAAACCACTTGGTTCGTCGAACCAAGTGGTTTTCATCGACATGGAATCCTTGCCCACCGGGATGCTGATGCCCAGTTGCGGGCACAGTTCCATGCCCACCGCCTTGACGGTGTCGAACAGAATCGCGTCTTCGCCGTGGTGGCCGGCGGCAGCCATCCAGTTGGCGGAGAGCTTGATGTCGCCGATCTTGTCGATCTGCGCGGCGGCGATGTTGGTGATCGCCTCGCCGATGGCCATGCGCCCGGAGGCCGGCCCATTGAGCACGGCGATGGGAGTACGCTCGCCGAGCGCGAAGGCTTCGGCCAGATGGGTGTTGTAGCCCATCAGCGTGACGGCCACATCGGCCACCGGCACTTGCCACGGGCCGACCATCTGGTCGCGCGCGGTCATGCCGCCCACGGTGCGGTCGCCGATGCTGATGAGGAAGGTCTTGTCGGCCACGCTGGGCAGGCGCAGCACGCGGGCGATAGCATCCTTCAGCACGATGTTGCCGGTGTCGAACTTCGGCAGCTTCACCTGCTCGCGCTGCACCTTGCGCGTCATCTTGGGCGGCTTGCCCAGCAGCACGGAGAGCGGCATGTCCACCGCGTTGTTGCCGAACTCTTCGTCATGCACTTCGAGGCGGTCTTCGCGGATGGCGTGGCCCAGCACGGCGAAGGGGCAGCGCTCGCGTTCGCACAGCTCCTTGAATTCCAGCACGCGCTCCACCGGGATGGCCAGCACGTAGCGCTCCTGCGCTTCGTTGCTCCAGATCTGCATCGGCGACATGCCGCGCTCTTCGTTCGGCACCGAACGCAGCTCGAAGTGCGCGCCCTTGCCGCCGCCATGCACCAGTTCCGGCAGCGCATTGGAGATGCCGCCCGCGCCGACGTCATGGATGGAGAGGATGGGGTTGTTGTCGCCCATCTGCCAGCAGCGGTCGATGACTTCCTGCGCGCGGCGCTGCATCTCGGGATTGCCGCGCTGCACCGAATCGAAATCGAGGTTTTCGGCATTGGCGCCGGTATCCATGCTGGATGCCGCACCGCCGCCCAGGCCGATCAGCATGCCGGGGCCGCCCAGCTGGATCAGCACGGCGCCTTCCGGCAGGTCGTGCTTGTGGGTGTGCTCGGCCTTGATGTTGCCGACGCCGCCGGCGAGCATGATGGGCTTGTGGTAGCCGCGCACTTCGCCGTTCACCTGCTCTTCGAAGGTGCGGAAGTACCCCGCCAGGTTGGGGCGGCCGAATTCGTTGTTGAAGGCGGCGCCGCCGAGCGGGCCGTCGATCATGATCTGCAGCGGCGAGGCGATGCGCCCGGGCTTGCCGCAGGGGTTGGCTTCCCAGGGCTGCTCGAAACCGGGGATGTTGAGGTTGGACACCGAGAACCCGGTCAATCCGGCCTTGGGCTTGGAGCCGGTGCCGGTGGCGCCTTCGTCGCGGATCTCGCCGCCGGAGCCGGTGGCCGCGCCGGCGAACGGCGCAATGGCAGTCGGGTGGTTATGCGTCTCCACCTTCATCAGGGTGTGGGTGAGTTCGCGGCTGAAGGCGTAGCTGCCGTCCCGGCGCGGGTAGAAGCGCTCGATCTCGGCGCCCTCGATGACCGAGGAATTGTCGGAATAGGCGACCACGGTGCCTTCGGGGTGCAGCTTGTGCGTGTTGCGGATCATGCCGAACAGCGAGATGCCCTGCTGCTCGTCGTCGATGATCCAGTCGGCGTTGAATATCTTGTGGCGGCAGTGCTCGGAATTGGCCTGCGCGAACATCATCAGTTCGACGTCGGTGGGATTGCGCCCGAGCTTGCCGAAGTTCTCCACCAGGTAGTCGATCTCGTCGGCGGAAAGCGCCAGGCCCAGTTCGCGGTTGGCGGCTTCCAGCGCAGCGCGGCCGGCGCGCAGGATGTCCACGCTGGTGAGCGGCTGCGGCGTGCCATGCTTGAAGATGCGCTCTTCGATGCCGGTTGCGTCGGCGATGACGGATTCGGTCATGCGGTCGTGCAGCAGCGGCAGCACGGCCTTCTGCTCCGCCTCGCTCAGCGGCTTGCCGCTCTTGTTCTTCAGGTAATACACCACACCGCGCTCGATGCGTTTCACTTGCGACAGGCTGCAGTGGCGGGCGATATCGGTGGCCTTGGACGACCAGGGCGAGATGGTGCCGAGGCGCGGGATGACCAGCAGCGTCTGCACCTTGCCATCGCCCTGCGGCGCGCCTGCGCCCTTGTCCAGCCCGAGCAGGCGGTCCAGCAGGCCGGCTTCGGCGGACGTCAGCTCGGCGGACAGTTCGGTGAAATAGCAGTGGCGGGTGTCTTCGAGGGCGATGCCGGATTTCGTGGCATCCAGCGCGGCGCGCAGCTTGTCGAGACGGAAGGAAGAGAGGGCAGCTTTACCTATCGAGGTGCGGAACATGGCGAGATAGCGCGATGAAATAACGAGGCCGGATTATACTATGCGCACCCATTTAACCTAAGCAGTCGGCACCTGAAACATGCCTGACGAAACCCGAGAGCCCCCTTATGCCCACAGCCCGCCCCGCCACAATCACCCGGAAACAGGTCGCCGCCTTCCTCAAGCCCCGCCCCAAGGACAGCCACAAGGGCCAGTTCGGCACCGTCACGGTGATCGGCGGAGCCAATGGCATGGTGGGGGCCGCGATCCTGGCCGGACGAGCGGCATTCAAGATGGGCGCCGGATGCGTACACATCGGCCTGCTGGCGGACAAGATGCCGCTGGTGGACATGCGGATGCCGGAACTGATGCTGCACCCGGCCGCCGAGGCGCTGAGGACGGCCAAACCGGACGTCTTGCTCATCGGCTGCGGCCTCGGCCAGAGCCTGCCCGCGCAGAAACTGCTGTACGACGCGCTGTTGCTGGACGTGGCGCTGGTGCTGGACGCCGACGCGCTCAATATCATCGCCCAGCGCCCCGACCTGCGCGGCATGCTGCACGGCCGCAAGGCCCCCGCCGTGTTCACCCCGCACCCGGGTGAGGCCGCGCGCCTGCTGGGCTGCGGCATAGAAGACATCCAGGGCGACCGCCCGCGTGCGGCGCTAAGCCTGGCGCAGCGGCTGGGCGGCAGCGTGGTGCTGAAAGGCGCAGGCAGCCTGTGCGCCACGCGCGACGGCAAGCTGCATATCAACCGGACCGGCAACCCCGGCATGAGCAGCGCGGGCATGGGCGATGTGCTGGCCGGCATGATCGCGGCGTTCATCGCACAGGGGCTGGAGACGGACCAGGCGCTGCTGCTCGGCGTGCATCTGCACGGCGCGGCAGGCGACGAGCTGGACCAGCAGCAGGCCATGCTCGGCATGAGCGCCACCGAAGTCACCGAATGGGCGCGCTGGCTGTTGAACCGCATGGCACCGCGCTGATACATGGGTAGCCTCCTCTACCGCTATCTGATCGTCGTCGTGGCCTGCATCTCGCTGCTGGCCGGGCTGCAGGTGCCCAACTTCATCGACCAGTACCAGAAACGCGTCGATGCGCACCTGCGCGAGGTAAACATCAATTTGCAGCCATACCAGGAGATCGCCAACAAGTATTTCGGCGGCGACCTCGACAAGCTGATCGAGCTGCATCGCAACAGCGGCGAAAAGCCGTTCCAGGAAGAAGGCATGGCGATAGCCAAGATGGTGCAGCGCAAACAGCGTTTCGAGACCGACCTGGCGGCACTGAACGCCAGCCTGCCGCAGAAGGCGTTGAACGTGCTGCTGCACGGCGACCGCGAAATGATCGACGAGGCGCTGGGGCAATACAGCTATGCCGTGCCGCTGAACCAGGATGCGCTGGCATTCGGTGCCGGCGCCGCCATCGCCATCCTGCTGCTGGTGGAGATGCTGCTGGCGCTGGCACGCTACACGGTCAGGAAACTGTTCCGTCCCTCACATCCACTTTCATCGACCTGAACACCATGACTTACCCCATCGACATCAGTGAGGAAGGCGGTGTCCGCTTCCTGCATTTCGGCTCGCTCTGGATACAGGGCGCGATGCGCATCGCGCGGCCCTGGCACCTGGAGCTGGACTACACCAGGGAAATGATGGCCAGCCTGCTGCTGCGCGACGATTCGCGCTTCCCGCGCAAGGTGCTGCTGATCGGCCTCGGCGCGGCCTCGCTCACCAAGTTCCTGTACCGCAACTATCCGCTGGCCAAGCTGACCGTGGTGGAGATCGAGCCGCGCGTGGTGGCAGCGGCGCGGCAGTTCTTCAAGTTGCCGGAAGACCCGAAGCGGCTCAACATCGTGATCGGCGACGGTGCCCGCTTCGTCGCCGAGAACGACAAGACTTATGACCTGATCCTGGTAGACGGCTTCGACGAGAATGCGCGCCCCGGCGAGCTGGATACGCTGCCGTTCTACCAGCTGTGCCGCGCGCGGCTGAACGACGATGGCGTGATGGCGGTGAACCTGCTGGGTCGCAGCCGCGGCTACGCCACCAGCCTGGAACGCCTGCGCGACGCCTTCGACACGCGTGCACTGGCCTTCCCTTCCTGCGAGAGCGGCAACGTGATCGCACTGGCGGCGACGGGCGCCCCCATCCGCATCGGGCTGGACGACCTCAAGGAACAGGCCCATGCCCTGAAGGACAACACCGGCCTCAACCTGCTGCCGACCCTGGCGCGCATCGAACAGTCGCAGAGCTGTCCGGGCGGCGTGTTCTGTCTTTGAAACAATCGGGGCGGATACTGCGCTTCGCCGGCGTTTAGGTTTAGAATCCGGCGCAGGAGAACGGGATGCCTCGCCCTGTGAGGTTCATTTTGTGAAAGGTATGCATCATGGCCACATCCAGATCCACCACCGCAAAGAAGCCTGTCGCCACCAAACCCGCAACCGGGAAGACGACTGTGGCAGGCACCGGCAAGGGCAGCGCAAAAACAGCGACCGCCAGAACCGCGACCACGAAGAAGCCCGCAACGACCGTCAAGAAATCCGCCGCCGGCACCAGCAAACCCTCGGCCGCAGTGAAGAAAGCCGCACCGCGCGCCAAGGCCGCCCCGGCCAGGGGTGCGGCACCGACGCCGGAACAGCGTTACCGGATGATCCAGGATGCGGCGTATTTCATCGCCGAGAAGAACGGTTTCGCCAGCGGTGCGATGGATTACTGGATCGCGGCGGAAGCCCAGATCGATGCCCAGTTGTCGGGCAAGGGCAAGTAGTTATTTGCCTGCGGTGGCCTTGAACTCGACCGCATAACGCACATAGTGCAGTTGCAGCTGTTCCGCGTCGATGGCGGCGATCAGCCGATCCGCCTGTTCCGCTTCAAGGATGAACTCGACCGCAACCGCCAGTTCGCCCGCCAGCTCGAAGAAGGTCTCGTCGTGCATGTGGCGGTGCCGCCCGTATCCCGCGATGGCGCGGAAAGCCGAACCACCGGGCAATTCCAGCTGTTGCGCCAGGCGCAGCAGCCATTCATGCATCAATTCGCTGTGGTGATGCTGTCTTTCGCTGACATAGAACCTGATCACGACGGTCTGCATGTTGCCCTCCCCTTGTCCTATTGCTGTACCCATTTGAACGTATGCATCCCCAGTATCGTCATCAGCAGCGAGCCGCCCAGGTGCGCCGCAATGATCGTCGTACCCCAGGCATATTGCCCGCGCATCAGCAACGTGACGGTCTCGGCCGAGAAGGTGGAAAAGGTGGTCAGTCCGCCGAGAAAGCCGGTGATGGCGAACAGCCGCCATTCCGGCGACAGATTCGGGTAGTGCATGAAGAAGGCGACTGCCAGGCCAACCAGGTAGCCGCCGATGAGGTTGGCTGCCAGTGTCCCCAGCGGCAATTCCGGCAGCAGCGGGTTGAGCAACAACCCCAGGCCCCAGCGCAGCCAGGCACCAATGGCAGCTCCCAGTCCGATGGCGAAGAAGGCGTAAAGTGTCATGGCTCAGATTGTAGCAGGGGGAACGATGCCGCGCAGTTTGAAACAGCGCATGTTCGGCGTACCGTCCAGTTCATACTCGTTGAACTCGCGACAGGGGGTGGGACGGTTCTCGTAGATGGCACAGGAGACCTGTTTGCCCACCTCGCCGCGCAACGCCACGCAGCGGGGCGGATAGCTGTTGGTGCCCTTCATGCATACCATGTGCTGGTGCACCTTCTCGGTGTATTCGAGCGGGACGTAACCGCCCGGCGCCTCGCTGGATTCGCCCCAGTAGAACGAAATGCGGTAATGGGCGCAGCAGGCGCCGCAGCTTAAACAAGGATTCGCTTCACTCATGATCTGCTTTTACAAGCGATGACAGCCATCAGCTTACAATTTCGCCCCACAGATCATGCTCATCCGAATCGGTGATCCTCACGGTGACGAACTCGCCGACTTCCAGCTCTGCGCCGTTGATGTACACCAGCCCGTCGATCTCCGGCGCATCGGCGGCGCTGCGCGCCACCGAGCCCTCTTCATCCACATCGTCCACCAGCACGGTCATGGTCTGGCCGACCTTCCTTGCCAGCTTCTCGGCACTGATCTCTTCCTGCAGGTACATCAGGCGCGCCAGGCGGTCTTCCTGCACATCCGGGTCGACGTGCTCGGCCAGCGCGTTCGCTGCGGCACCTTCCACTGGCGAATACTTGAACGCGCCGACGCGGTCGAGCTGCGCTTCCTCGATGAAATCGAGCAGCTCTTCGAACTCCTCTTCCGTCTCGCCGGGGAAGCCGACGATGAAGGTGCTGCGCAACACGATGTCGGGGCAGGTCTCGCGCCATTGCTTGATGCGCTTGAGCACGTTCTCGCTGCTGGCCGGGCGCTTCATCAGTTTGAGGATGCGTTCGTTGGCATGCTGGAACGGGATGTCGAGGTACGGCAGTATCTTGCCTTCGGCCATCAGCGGGATGACCTCGTCCACACTGGGATAGGGATAGACGTAATGCAGGCGGGTCCATACGCCTAGGCTGCCGAGCGCACCCGCCAGTTCGGTCATGCGCGTCTTCAGCGGCTTGCCGTTCCAGAAACCGGTACGGTATTTCACGTCCACGCCGTAGGCCGAGGTGTCCTGCGAGATGACCAGCAGCTCCTTCACGCCGGACTCGACCAGTTTCTCCGCCTCGGCCATGACTTCATGAATCGGTCGGCTCACCAGGTCGCCACGCAGGCTGGGAATGATGCAGAAGGTGCAGCGATGGTTGCAGCCTTCGGAAATCTTCAGGTAGGCGAAGTGCTGCGGGGTGAGGCGCACCCCTTGCGGCGGCACCAGGTCGACGTAGGGATCGTGCAATCTGGGCAGGTGCTGGTGTACGGCGTTCATCACCGCATCGGTCTCGTGCGGCCCGGTGACGGCGAGTACCTTGGGGTGCGTCTGCTGCACGATGTCGCCCTTGGCGCCGAGGCAGCCGGTGACGATGACCTTTCCGTTCTCCTGCAGCGCTTCGCCGATGGCATCCAGCGATTCCGCCACCGCGCTGTCGATGAAGCCGCAGGTGTTGACCACCACCAGATCGGCCTCCTGGTAGCTCGGCGTGATGATGTAGCCCTCCGCCCGCATGCGCGTGAGGATGTGCTCGGAATCGACCGTCGCCTTGGGGCAACCGAGCGAGACAAAACCGATCTGGGGTGCTGTTTTTTTGGAAGTCATCGAATCAACCTGCAATCAGAAAATTGGCCGTGGCCACCGTGGTGATACCCGCCGCGATGAGCACCACCTGCTGTACGGTATCGCGCATGCGCGTGCGCTTGTGCAGGCCGGGAATCAGGTCGGCCACCGCGATGTAGATCAGGCTGGCCGCCGCCAATGCCAGCAGCGTCGGCACGACGGACTGCATGCCCTGCAGGGTGACATAGGCCAGCACCCCGCCGACCAGGGTGGCGAAACTGGAAATGAGGTTGAGCTGGAAGGCGCGCCGCCTGGAATAGCCGGAATTGAGCAGCACAGCGAAGTCGCCCACTTCCTGCGGGATCTCGTGCGCGATGATGGCCAGCGCGGTAACGATGCCGAGCTGCACGTCGACCATGAAGGCGGCCGCGATGATGATGCCGTCGATGAAGTTGTGGAAGGTGTCGCCGACGATGATCATGGCGCCACTGCGGCCATGGTCGTTCTCGCTGTGTTCGTGCGGCTCGTGCGCCTCGCAATGCTCATGGTGGCAATGACGCCAGATCAGCACCTTCTCCAGCGTGAAGAACAGCAGGATGCCCAGCAGCACGGTGGCGCTGACCGCGGTGATATTGGTCGTGAGATGCAGCGCCTCGGGCAGGATATCCAGGAACACCGCTCCCAGCAGGGCGCCGATGGCGTAACTCACCAGGGCGCCCAGATATTGCGCACGTGCATTGAGTACGAACAGCGCAGCGGCCAGCACGCTCAACAGGCCGCCCAGCAGGCTGGTGACGATGATCCACGCCAAGATACTCATGCTTGAAAACCGGAATTAAGACAGGGCGCGGATTATACCCAGTATCAATGCCTGGCGCTGAATTCCGGCTCCTTGTTGTAGTACTGGAAGCTTTCGCGCATACGCCTGGATATCTCGGTCGATACCTGTTCGAAGGCGACACCGCAGACGTATTTGTCGCCTTCTTTGCGTTGCCAGCTGATCTTGCCCCGCAGGTTGACCGGTTGCTGGCTCTCGTATTCCCTGAGGTTCTCTTGCGGCAGGTACAGCTGCATCTCGACCGGCTTGTTCTTCTGCAGCTCCTTGTTCATCTGCAGGCGGATACCGGTCATGCTGAAATCCAGGCTGCAGCATTCCTCCGACTGCTCTCCCTGCCGCACCTGCACCAGCAGGCGGTTCGCCGCCCGCGGGAAAGTGCGCTTTTCGTGCTGGGAGGGCGGGATGACCTGTACGTGATCGAAATTGAATTCGGCCATCAGCTGGTTGAGCTTGCCGGTGACCTTGTGCAGGCCGTCGCCGATGATGGCCGTCGTCTCCACCTTGTCCGAGCTTTCGTGCAGGGTGGAGAACAGCTCTTCCAGCGTCTTGCGCAGCACATCCACATTGCGTATCTGCGCCCCGCTCTCTTCCGAAATGCTGCTGTTCGCGCTGGCCGTTTCCGCGATCTCCGCAGAAATATGCTCGATCACCGCCGCCGTCTCGCCGGCCAGCTTCTGGTTCTCATGCACCTTGCCCACCACCACGCTCATCGAGGTGGTCACTTCTTGCACCTTGCCCGACAGCTGAGCGATGATGTTCGATATCTCGTCCGCCGATTGCGTGGTGCGCTCCGCCAGCTTGCGCACCTCGTCCGCCACCACGGCAAAGCCGCGTCCCTGCTCACCAGCGCGCGCCGCCTCGATCGCTGCGTTCAAGGCCAGCAGATTGGTCTGCCCGGCGATGTCCTGGATCGTGGTGATGATGTCATGGATCAGGGTGGCGGATCTCTCCAGTTCGGCGATCTTGGTGGCCGCCTGGTTCACTTCCTGCACCGTGTTCTCCATCTCGGAGATGTTCTTCTGCACGGTATTGATGCCCTCGCGCGCCTCGGCTTCCGTTTCCTGGGCCCTGACGGTCGCTTTCATAGTCTGCGCCTGCACGCTTTCCGAAATCTGGTGCAGTTGCCGGGTGGCATCGTTCACTTCTGCCGAACGGCTCTGTTCCTTGCGCCCGACCTCGGCGATCTCATGCGAAATCTTGGCGATCTGGAAGGCGGACTGTTCCATTTCCTTCCCGCTCTCGTCCACTTCGCGCATGATGTGGTTCAGCTTGGACAGGACGTCGTTGAAGCTCTTTTCCAACGTGCCGATCTCGTCGCGCGAACGGTTCTCCACGCCCTTGGTCAGATCGCCCGCTTCAACCGCCTTCAACGCATGGCACAGGGCCTGGATAGGCTTGACGAACAGGTTGGCGACGAAGGCAATGATGAAGAACTGCAGCAGGAATTCCAAGCCGGATTCCCAGAACGAATTGAAGATGTAGGAGGCATGATTGGCTTCGAGCTGCTGGATGACCTCCTGGTTGACGTTGCCTGCGCGAGCGATGTCGACCATTTTTCCCAGCTCGTGCGTGGCAAGCAGACGGTTATATACGGTGGTGATCATCGTCACCATGAAGAAGCCGATCTGCAGCTTCCAGCGTATGCTGAGCGAGTTGTACCAATTTCTCATTCCATTCCTCCGGGGAGACTGCGCACATCAATATAAATACGCAGTCGGCACGTCTATGACGACATCTGCGCGAAGAACTTTAGACCTGATCGATATATCCGGCAAAAATAAGGACTTAACGAGCGCCCCGGAAGGGCTCAATGCCCCAGCGGAACGTCGCGCGTCTCCGGCAGGAACAGCATGCCGATGACGGCGGCCACGAACAGCAAGCCGACCGGGTACCACAAGCCCGCCAGCGCATCGCCGGCCTGCACCGAGATCAGCGTCACCATGAACGGCGACAGCCCGCCGATCCAGCCCGCGCTGAGGTTATGCGGCAAGGCGGCGGCGGTATAGCGAGTCCGTGCCGTGAACAGTTCCGCCAGCACCGCCGTCTGCGGACCGGTGATCAGGGCAACGGCAATGACCGGAACGATGAGCAGCAGGAACAGCATGAACCGGTTCGCCTGCGCGCTGTCGGCCTGCTCCACCCAGCCCTTGGCCTTCAAGGCGGCGATCAGTTCGACCGGCTGGAAACCGGCGACTTCGCTGCCGCCGATACTGGCGACGACGCCCTGCCCCGCACGCGGCCCGCGCAGGTCGTAGGAGACGCCGTTCTTGGTGAGGAACTCCTGGTCACGTTCGCAATCGTTGGCCGCCCGGCGGAATGGACTGTAGCCGCAATCCGCCCCGTACAGCGACACGACGATCTCCTGCCTGAAGCGCTCCTGTGCCGGATTGCCGTAGTGCTGCAGGGCCTTGAACACCGGCATGATGGTGGTGGCCCCCAGGATCAGCCCGGCCAGCAGGATCGGCCTGCGCCCCATCCTGTCCGACAGCCAGCCGGCCAGGATGGTGAACGGAAACAGCAGCAGCGTGCTGCTCATCACCAGCGTGCTGGCGAGTTGCGCATCCAGCCGCACCACGCTCTTCAGGAACACGTTGGCATATACCTGCGAGGAAAAGAACAGCAGCGAACCGCCTGCGGAGATGCAGAAAAACAGCAGCGCCATGCGCCCCAGGGTGCGGCGGTCGCTCAGGCATTCGCGCAGCGGCGCCTTGGACACCGCCCCGGCCGCCTGCAGCTCGCGAAATACCGGCGACTCTTCCAGGCTCATGCGGCTCCTGATGGAAATGAACAGCAGCACGGCGGAGAACAGGAACGGGATGCGCCAGCCCCAGGCATTGAATGCCGCGTCGTCGAGAAACTGGTGCAGCAGCACGATCTGCAGGGTGGAGACCAGGATGCCCAGCGGCCCCATCAGTTGCAGCACGCTGGTGTACATGCCGCGCTTGCCGTGCGGCGCATGTTCGGTCAGGTACACCGCGACGCCGCCGATCTCACCCCCGACCGCCAAGCCCTGCAACAGGCGCAACAACAGCAACAGCAGGGGTGCCAGCAGGCCGATTGACGCATAGGTCGGCAGCAGTCCGACCAGGAAGGTCGTCACCCCCATCAGCGCAATGGTGGCGATGAAAACGGGACGGCGGCCGTATTTGTCGGCCAGCGAGCCAAACAGCGCCGAGCCCAGCGGTCGTACCACCATGCCGACGCCGAAAGTCGCCAGGCTCATCAGCAGCGCTGCGGTCGGGTTCTCCGGTGGGAAAAACAGCACGCTGAAATACGTCGCCAGCGAAGCGAAGGTCAGGAAGTCGTACCACTCGAGAAAGGTGCCGAAGCAGGCAGCGATGACGACTTTGCGTTGGACGGCGGAAATATCCATGAGGGCGGAAGTGGGCAGTCAGGCAAGCCAGATGAACGTGCCCATGCGCCCGGTCACGCCGTCGCGTCGATAGGAGAAGAACTTGTCCCGCTGGTGGAAGGTGCAGTAATTGCCGCCATGGATGCGTTCGATGCCGAGCATATGCAGGCGCTGGCGTGCCAGCAGATAGATGTCGGCATGGTATTTTCCATCATTCCCGTGCGCGATGAAGGCCTCGGCTGCTTGCGCCTGGTGGCCGACAAAAGCGGCGCGTACCTCGGCCCCCACCTCGAAGGCTTC
Organism: Sideroxyarcus emersonii; assembly: GCF_021654335.1. Lineage (NCBI taxonomy): Bacteria > Pseudomonadati > Pseudomonadota > Betaproteobacteria > Nitrosomonadales > Gallionellaceae > Sideroxyarcus > Sideroxyarcus emersonii. The sequence goes on along the minus strand of NZ_AP023423.1, from coordinate 1,046,345 downwards.
CTGCCCGATGGCCGGCCCGAACCAGGCCAGCAGTTTCTGCGGCGCAACCTCCATCGCCCTGACCGTGGCTTCGATGACGCCGGCTGCCAGGCCCTTCCAGCCTGCATGCACCGCACCGACCACGGTACCCGCTTCATCGCACATCAACACCGGCAGACAATCCGCCGTCATCACCACGCACACCGAGCCGCGTTGCCTGGCGATGCAGGCATCGGCCTGTACGCGACAGGCAGCCGCATCGGCATTCGCCACGACGGTGCCGTGCACCTGTTCCAGCCACACCGGCTCGCTCGGCATGAACGGCGCCAGCGACTGGCGGTTGCGGTTCACGCGCACGGAATCATCGCCGACATGCAGGCCCAGATTGAGCGTGTCGTAGGGGGTGGCACTGACACCGCCCAAGCGGGTGGTCTGCAAGGCCTTGACGTTCGCCGGTGCAGGCCAGTTCGGCGTGATGCAATGATCAAGCAATCCCATGGCTGGCCTCGTCGATCTGATCCAGCAACTGTTCCATGTCTTCCGGCAGCGGCACCTCCCACTCCATGCGCTCACCCGTCACCGGATGTTCCAGTGCCAGCCTGGTGGCATGCAGCGCCTGGCGCGGAAAACCGTTCAGCAATTCGCGCAGTGCCGGTATGCATTTCTGTCCGCCTTTCTGGTAGACCGCATCGCCGACCAGCGGATGCCCGATATAGGTCATGTGCACGCGGATCTGGTGGGTGCGGCCGGTTTCGAGGCGGCAGCGCACCAGGGTGCAGCTGGGGAAATTGGCTTCCACGCTGTAGTGGGTGATGGCTTCCTTGCCGTTTTCGATGGCGGCCATCCTGGTGCGCTGCGAGGGATGCCGGCCGATCGGGATGTTGATGGTGTTATCGTAATCCAGCTCGCCCCACACCAGCGCCAGGTATTCGCGCTTCACGCTGCGCGCCTGCATCTGCCGCACCAGTGCGGTCTGCGCAACGAGGGTCTTGGCGACCACCATCAAACCGCTGGTATCCTTGTCCAGGCGGTGCACGATACCTGCGCGCGGCACATTGGCCAGCTCGGGTGCATGATGCAGCAAGGCGTTGAGCAGCGTCCCTTCCCAGTTGCCGCTGCCCGGATGCACCACGAGGCCGACCGGCTTGTTGATGACCAGGATGGCATCGTCCTCATAGACGATTTCCAGCGGGATATCTTCAGCCCGATAGGGCTGCTCGGAGGGATGTATCTGCGGTGTCACGCAGATGTTTTCGCCGCCCCACACTTTCTGCTTGATGCTGCCCGCCTTGCCGTTGACCGTGACCAGGCCCTGTTCTATCCAATCCTGCAGGCGACTGCGCGAGTACTCCGGCAGCAGCTTGACCAGCGCCTGATCGAGGCGCAAACCGCCATGTTCCATCGGGACACACATCTCAAGCAGGCCGGCAGAGTCGTCGTCTTTGCTATAATCGGGGAAATCTTCTTCGGGTTCTATCATGCGACATAGTTTAGCTGTTTTCTTCCTGCTCACGTTAGCTGCTTGCAGTTCCGATGCGCCCAAAACCGACGAGATGAAGAACTTCACCGCCGACGAGATCTACGCCAAGGCGCAAGAGTCGATGCAGGACAACAACTACGAAAAAGCGGTCAAGCAGTTCGAAACGCTGCAATCGCGCTACCCGTATGGCCGTTATGCGCAACAGGCGCAGATGGAAATCGCCTATGCCTATTACAAGCATAGCGAACCGGCGCCGGCACTCGCCGCCCTGGATCAATTCGCGAAACTCTACCCGATGAGCCCGCACATGGATTATGTGCTGTACCTCAAGGGCCTGATCAACTTCAACGAGAACATCAACAGCCTCTTCGGCACCTTGTTCAAGCAGGATCCGTCGGAACGCGATCCGGCCGCCCTGCGCGATTCCTTCAATTCCTTCAAGGAACTGGTGACGCGCTTCCCGGACAGCAAATACACGCCGGATGCCCGGATCCGCATGCAATACCTGCTGATCACGCTTGCCAACTCGGAGATCCATATCGCCGATTATTATCTGCGTCGCGGCGCCTATGTTGCCGCGGCAAACCGTGCCAAGGGCGTATTGACCGACTTCCCGCAAACACCGCAGACGCGCGATGCATTGCAGATCCTGGTGCAAGCCTACGACGCTATGGGAATGCAAGACTTGCGCGACGATGCACAGCGTGTGCTCGCGCTCAATATCGCGAAAGACGGGGCCCAGCATCCTGCGATCAAGGAAACGCCGCTGAACACCTCACCGTGGTGGAAGTTCTGGGAATGATAGCGTGAAGTTCTGCTCGGAATGCGGCGCCCCCGTCGAACTGTCATTGCCGCAGGACGACCACCGCGAACGTCACGTCTGCACCGTCTGCAACACCATCCACTACCAGAATCCCAAGCTCATTGTCGGGGCCATACCGGAATGGGAAGATGGGCGCATCCTGCTCTGCCGACGTGCCATCGAGCCGCGCCATGGCCTATGGACACTGCCGGCAGGATTCATGGAGAACGGCGAGACCACCGCCCAGGCTGCTGTGCGCGAAACACTGGAAGAAGCCAATGCCCATATCGAGATAATCCAACTCTATGCGATGTACAACTTGCCCTACATCAACCAGGTGCAACTGCTGTACCGCGCGAAACTGCGCGATCTGGATTTCTCGCCGGGAGTGGAAAGCCTGGAAGTCCAGCTATTCGCAGAAGACCGGATCCCCTGGGATACACTGTCTTTCCGGCCGATACGCTATACCCTGGAACACTACTTTGCCGACCGCAAGCGCGGAGAATTCATCTTCCGCAACACCGATCTGACTCCTCCGGCGCGCTGATTCACGCCTGCCACACACCGTAGCCCGCCTCGCGCAAACCGATCGCCAGCTCCACCTCCATATCGCGCGCACCGTCGTAGGGCAAGGGGTTATAAACTTCGTAGAGTTCGGGCAACAAACGCAACCCGAAGAGCCTGACGTATCGGTTGGACTGGATACCGGCCTTATGTTTATCAAAGCGGATGTCCGGGTCCAGCCCGGTCATACCGACATAGACACAGGGCTTTCCGACAACATAACCAGGATTGCATTTCCTGAACCGTCCTTCAGAAAGCACGTCTTTCGACAACTCGATGACATAGACATGGTAATGGTCGCGGCGTCCCATAGGTGCGGGCTGACGTGATACGCGCAATCCGCACGAACACTACGACAGCTTCAACTGTGCCTTCGATTTCCTGCCTGGCGTCGCAGGAGGAATATATCCGGAAATCCGGCAGCGTATACCCTCGATCTTTTTACCTTTCTCGAACCTGATCGAGAGACACGACATCACTTCACCTTTGGCAGTCAGTTCAGACAGATAGATACGCGTCTTGGCCAACGGGATTCCAGTCGCCTTGGATATCTCGGTATCAAGGCGTTCACCGCGCGTTTTAAGGTATTGAAGTATTTCATTCATAATTAATAAATAAAGACACCCGACGTTAAAATGACAAGAGGCGGTTCACACCGCCCCCTGCCTTACACTACCTTCCGAGAATCAGACTTCAGGCGAGACCAGCCCACGCAGCGATCGATGCAGCTGCTGCCGCAAGCCAACCGAAAGCCATATTGAAATCTGCTTCTTGGTTTCCAAAATTGCTGCCAGTTTTGTCGCTCATTCTGAATCTCCTTAATAATTGAACTACCATCACCCATCCGCTTAACTGCTCCTTCTCGCTCTGGGTAATCCTTCGACTGGAGATCCATGATTTAGTTCTACCGTTCATCCATCGAGCGCTGCCGCCGATCGGCAACTATCGACAACATATTGATTATAAATATATTTAAAGCGCACCCCCGCGATACAACCACCAGCAAATGTCCGGCCACATCAAATGTTGCTACTGAACGATAGCTGCCTATCATGACAGCAACCTGCCGCCACTGTAAACAGAATTCACCCGGACGGGTGCAATATGCCAGTTTTTCCTTCTATAATCCAAGCTGCGCTTACGTTCTGCACCATATACATGTCTTTGATGCGAATCTTCATGCTGCTCGCAAGCCTGCTACTGACTGCTTGCGCCACCACCAAACCCAGTTCGGATGCACAGCAAAAAGACCCGTTTGAGTCGTTCAACCGCAGCGTTTTCAAGTTCAACGACACCCTCGACAAGGCAGTGCTCAAACCGATCGCAAAAGGTTACAGCACGGTCACGCCGACTCCTGTAAAAACCATGGTCAGCAACTTCTTCTCCAATCTGGACGATGTGGTGGTGACCGTCAACGACATCCTTCAGCTTAAATTCAAGCAAGCGGCCAGCGATGGCGCTCGTGTGATATTCAATACCACGTTCGGCTTGTTCGGCTTGATCAATGTCACCGATCGCCTAGAGAAACATAATGAAGACTTTGGCCAGACGCTAGGCTATTGGGGCGTGCCCAGCGGCCCCTACCTGGTACTGCCAGTCCTGGGACCAAGCTCGATAAGGGATAGCACTGGACTCTACACGGATAGCTATGTCAGCGTCATCAGCAACACCAGGGACGTCCCCGCAAGGAACTCCGCGTGGGCAGCCGAGGGAGTGGATGCGCGCGCCAAACTGCTGGAACAGGAAAAAGTGCTGGATGAAGCGATGATCGACCGTTATAGCTTCTTTCGGGATGCATACCTGATGCATCGTCAAAGCCTGGTATATGACGGCAACCCGCCCCGCCAGAAGTTCGATGATGATGAATAGATAACGGCGGGAACTCCCGCCGCTATCGTCACTGCCACATCCCCAGATCCGCTTACTGAGCGGCACGCAAAGCCGCGATACGTTCCTCCAGCGGCGGATGCGTCATGAACAGCCTGGAGAAACCGCCCTGGCTCGAAATCGCCATCGCAGCCATATTCTGAGGCATCGCCGCCTGTTCGTGATTGATCTTCAGGCGCTCCAATGCGGCAATCATCTTCTGGCGCCCAGCCAGGCTTGCACCGCCGGCATCGGCACGAAATTCGCGCTGGCGAGAGAACCACATCACGATCATGCTGGCCAGAATGCCCAAGACGATCTGTGCGGCGATCTCGGCCACAAAAGCCCCTATACCCGGGCCATTGCGCGGATCGTTCTTCAGCACCACACGATCGACGAGGATACCAACGATCTTCGAGAAGAACACTACAAACGTGTTGACCACTCCCTGAATCAGGGCCAGCGTGACCATGTCGCCGTTGGCGACATGGGATATTTCGTGGCCAAGTACTGCTTCAGCCTCGTCGCGGCTCATGCTGTGCAGCAGGCCCGAACTCACCGCCACCAGTGCATTATTGCGGTTCCAGCCTGTGGCAAAAGCGTTCACATCCGGCGCGTCGTAGATTGCCACTTCCGGCATGCCGATACCTGCAGTCTGCGCCTGGCGGCGAACGGTATCCACCAGCCAGCGTTCGGTCGGGTCTTGCGGGTTTTCAATCACTTGCGCCCCGACTGACATTTTCGCCATCCATTTCGACATCAGCAGCGAGATGATGGAGCCGGAAAAGCCGATCACCGCAGATAGCACCATCAGCGCACTGAAATTGATCGCGCCGCTTTGCTCCAGCACCCGGTCCACGCCGAGCAGACGCAAGGTGATGTTGATGACCAGCAGAACCGCGATATTGGTCAAGACAAACAAAAATATACGTTTCATTGCGTTTTGACTCCAAAGTATAGATAGTTAGGCGGCGCGAAGTGTACCACCCTTGCACCGGCAGCTAACTGAGGGCGAATCCCGGCATTTCAAGCCCGCACGCAATGCCGGCGCGAGGATTGGAAATGCATCGTGGTGAAAAGTTTCATCGAGTGATGACGCGGCGGGTACCTCTGCTGCCCGCAACAAAACTGCGATTGACATATGGCGGGGCACTTCAATAGGATGCCTGCATGCATAAATGCGATCCGGCAAGGCAATCCAGATGAGCGTCCATTACACCAGAACCGCCATTACCCTGCACTGGCTGATCGCCTTGCTGATCTTTGCCGCATTCCCATTGGGGCTTTACATGCACGATCTGCCGCTCTCGCCGCACAAGCTGCGCATGTACAGCTACCACAAGTGGATTGGGGTCACTGTCTTCCTGTTCGCCGTTATCCGCCTGTCCTGGCGCCTCGGTCATCGGCCGCCAGCCCTGCCCGGCAGCATGGCAAACTGGGAGAAGTCCGTTGCACGCGGGATGCATTTCGCACTGTATGCCCTGATTTGCCTCATTCCCGTCAGCGGCTGGCTGATGAGTTCGGCAAAGGGATTTCAGACCGTCTGGTTCGGCGTGCTGCCGCTGCCGGATCTGGTCGGCAAGGACAAGGAACTCGGCAACACATTGCAGGAGGTTCATGAAATGCTCAATTTCCTCATGCTCGGCCTGGTGTTCGCCCATGCCGGGGCAGCACTGAAGCACCACTTCATCGAGCGGGATGATGTGCTTGCACGCATGCTGCCCTTCCTCGCTCCAAGGAAGTAGGCGCGCGACCCTTTGCGGATCGTCATCAACATTCATACGGAGAAGTGTCATGAACAAATCGTTGAACATGCTGCTCGCCCTCCTGTTCGTCACCCCGTCATACGCAGCCGACACCTACACCATCGACCCCACGCACACCTGGCCGGCATTCGAGATCAACCACCTCGGTTACTCGACCCAGCGCGGACGCTTCAACAAGTCCAGCGGCAAGATCTCCCTGGATATGGCCGCCAGGAAGGGCAGCGTCGATATCACCATAGAGACGGACTCTCTGGACATGGGTTTCGCCAGATGGAACGAACGCATGAAGGGGGAGGAGTTTTTCCACGTCGTGCAATACCCGACTATCCGTTTCATCTCGGACACTCTGATCTTCGACGGCGACAAGGTCGTCGGTGCTGAAGGGAAATTCACCCTGCTCGGCACAACGCGTCCGCTTACTCTGCACGTCGACAATTTTCATTGCTCGCCTTTCCCCCTCACGCGGAAGATGCATTGCGGCGCGGACATATCCGCCACCATCTCGCGCACTCAATTCGGCATGGCAAAATTCGTTCCCATGATCGGCGACGAAGTCAGGCTCTACTCCCCGATCGAGGCTGACAAGGACTGAGCCTGCCCAGCAGGGCCAGGATAGTTGGCCCGCTCTCAAGTAGAATAATCCGGTCATGAGGGAGGCCATTAATGATCACGCAAGGAAACATCTTGAAAAACCTGTCCGGATTACTGATATTGCTGATACTCAGCCCCGCCGTTTGTGCTGCAGAGTTATTTGGCACCGTAGACGCGCTCTCCGGCAGTGCCAGCCTGATCGACCAAGCCGGTCAGGCCACCTCCATTGCGATCGGCATGAACATCTATGAAGGCCAAAGCATCAACTCCGAGGCAGACGGCGAAGTGCACCTTGTCACAGAGGACGGTGGCATCATCGCCGTGCGCCCCAATACCGTATTTCGCGTAGACGAATATAAGGCCGATGGCGGTGCCGCGGACAAGATCTTCATGTCATTACTCAAAGGCACTATTCGGTCGATTACGGGCTGGATAGGCAAGTTCGACAATTCTGCCTATCGCATCACCACCCCTACTGCCACCATCGGCGTCCGCGGAACCGATCATGAAACCACCGTGATCGAGAAGGGAAACGGCGATGAACCCGGCACCTATGACAACGTCAACGAAGGCGTCACCGTCATGAAGACCCCTCAAGGCAGTGCCGAAGTAACTCCCGGCAAATTCGCGTTCGCCTCCAGGGAAAGACCTGCCCCGCCGTTCTTTTTAGCCCAACGGCCGCATTTTTTGTCGGATCGCAGATTGAAAATTGAAGACCGCATCCAGCAGCGCAAGGACATATTACGCGGTCGACTCAATCAGATGCGGGAAGAACGAATCAACCGGGTGAAATCTCTCCAGGGTAATCGCAGGTCAGCCAATGAATCGGGAATGAATATCCGCAACCAGCAACGCGAACAGAAGGCAGAACACCGCCGCGAACTTCGCGCTCAGCACTATGAACAGGCACGACAGCCGCAGGCACATCGTGCGGAGACAGCGTGGGAAAACCGCCAAGCACTGCAGAGAGGGAAAGGCACGCACAACATGCAACGCAGGGAAAACAGGCAAAACGATATCTACCCTGGAGAGAAAAACAGACACGCCGCGGAACGGAACCAACATATGAAAATGAGGCGCGAATAACGGGAAAAGCAGCGGCATCGACACAACCTTTTAACAATAAAAAAGCCGACTTGCGTCGGCTTTTTCTGGAGGTAGCCCCGAGTTACTTGGCCAAGCCGAGTACGAATTCAACCAACTCCTTGATCTCGCCTTGTTTCGTCCCAGCCGGATCATTGGGAACCATCGCAGCGGAACCCCAGTTACCATGTCCGCCCTTGGAAACCTTCATCATCAGGCCCTCAACCAGCGGATACTCCTTGGCATCAGGTGCGTTGGAACCGTTATTCGAATATTTGTACTTGGTTGCGCCCTTGTACTTTTTCGACACATCCATCCAAGCCGGCCCCACCACCTTGTGGTCGATTGCGTGGCAAGCAACACAGTTATTCTTCTTTGCCAGTGGCGGCATATCGACCGCCATTGCGCTACCTGCAACCATCATTCCTGCAACTACTGTCATGCTTACGATAATCGACTTCATATATTTCCCCCGTTGCGGTGAGTTTAAATGTGAAAACTACTTATCTTCCCTGTCTACTTATCCTTAAGAATATCTAAGGAGGAGACGTTGCATTTCTGGACAGCTTGATGCACTCACATCGTAACAACGCCTCCGTAAAGACAACGCGAACAGAACGTGAAAACACTGTTATGCAAAATAGCCACACTTACATACACACTACTGATGTCTTCAAAGACAAGTCCTCAAAACAAACAATGCCAAGTGAACCGCGCCATCCTTTGATCCGCACAATCTCTTTTTGAGTGTCTTATCGATCCGGCATCTTAAACTTGCTGCGGCGGCAAGAATAAAAAGGGCGGCCGAACCGCCCTTTTGCCAATCAAGTTGGCATAAGCCGACGCTTCGATTTAGCCCAGCGCGACGACCAACAGCAACGAGGCGAGTGCCAACGCCCCAAGCTCTGCATAGAATCTATCGTCATCCGACAAGTTGCCCCTGCCGTGATTAGATTTGAATGTCATATCCATGATTGAACCTCCTGTGACCACAGTTGGCTCGAGAAACGGCCCCAGCTTTACGGACCGCCACTTCCACCCCGAGCAGCAGAAATGTAATCAAACCCTGCCATAACCAAGCAAATAAGTCAAGCGCTATCGCTTTGATAACTCGAAGGGAACAACGAAGTTCTGGGAATCACCAGTCTTGAATTTGGCTTCATTTCCGCCAAGCCGAAATGAAGCATGAAGCACAGTGCAGTCGTTTCAAACCGGGAACTTCCAACGGCCATGCATCTGGAGCGTCTTCACTCGTCTATAAAAATTTATTCAGGAAACCATCCCTCATTTGAAGCAATCTGCCGGAAACTTTCCCGGCCCCAACAAGTCGGACTCCGCACAATGCATAACATGCGATACTGCAAACGTTGGAATCTTGAAAACGATAACAAGTACGCATCAGTACACACCCGCATTACATTCAAACCAGATACCACCCGAGGAGTCGATCTTGCCAGACAATCTTAATGAAGAGCTGTATACGCAACACAAGAAACAATCCGAAAAGTCCCTGAAGAAACTGATTGTCGTACTGGCCACCCTGTTTCTGCTGATCGTCATCGCTTCCTTCTTTGTGTGATCGGCACTTGATGGCATTCCAGCGACCGCTGTGCGAAGGTCGCCGCATCTATCCTGCCCATTAACCAAAACACATTGCCTATGATGCCCGTGCCTTCCAGGCCAACACTAAAGGGGGCTTTCTTGGCACGGCGGCAGGAATTTCTCCACTGGGCACGCCGACGATGATCGGCGCAATCACCGAGTACTCGCTTGGGACATCAAGCAGCTCCGTCTTGACCCTGTAGCCATTCAAGGTAACAACGGACGAACCGATGACACAACTGCCCAATCCCATTTCGCAAGCCGCCAACATCAGGTTCTCAGCCGCAAGCCAGCAATCGGCAGTTACAAATGGCGCCGAAGGCTTGGCGCAAATCACGATCAACGTTCCCGCGCCATGGAAAACATCCATATCAGGCTTCGTCACACTGCCAATAGGATAATTTGAACCATACGCGTCAGGACGATGTGCATCGTCAAGGACTCCTGCCAGAACAGCATCGGAGATTTGCTTCAGCAATCGCGTGTCCTGCACTACAACAAATGCCCATGGTTCTTGAAGCATCGCTGTTGGTGCATGCACGGCGGCTTCGAGCAGCGTTTCGATGGTCGTACGGGGCAAAGATTGCGGAGCATAAGCACGCACGCTGCGTCGTGCGAGAATGGCTTCGAACAAGCTCTTGCCGCGACGCCCCTCGCTAAAACAGTCCATAATCACCTCCCCAGAAACAGCAGTGCCGGAAAGTAGCATCGAGCACCCTGAACGGAAAATCCGTACGAGTACTTACCAACCATCAGTTCTGTTGCGATTGGGCGATCTGCACTATACGTGCAAGTTCGAGCAGATTCGTGGCCTCCATCTTATGCATGACATGAGCCCGATGAATTTCGACAGTACGAAAACTGATGGCAAGCCGCTGGGCGATTTCCTTGCTGGTAAGCCCTGCCACCGCCAGCAGCATCACCTCCTTCTCGCGTTCCGTAAGCGATGCAAAGCGAGAAATCACGATACGATATTCTGCCGACTGCTTCTTTATTTGCGCACTTTGCTGCAAGGCCTCTTTTACCCGATCGAGCAATATTGAACCCTTCACGGGCTTGGTCAGGAAGTCTATCGCTCCGGCCTTGATGGTACTCACCGTTGTCTGGATGGTGCCATGTCCGGAAAGGAAGATAACGGGAAGCTGCACGCCGCGCTGATGCAATTCATGCTGGAGCATCGGCCCGCTTATGCCAGGCATGCTGACATCGACAATCATGCATCCGGCACACTGGTTTACCGCAGCAGGTACGATGGGGCTGCTTTTATCGACAAAAGGACATTCCGCGCAATTCGGAATACACAGGCTGAGAAAATCCTCTGCACACGAAAACGCGGCGACAGAATAACCTGCGGTTTCGAGCAGTACAGTAAGTGCGTCACGCACATCTGCGTCGTCATCCACGATGAATACCCTGCCATGAATATTCATGATACCAATGACCTCAAAAAAATACCGGAAGCAATGCATGGCAAAGCAGCACTGATGCCCACCATGGAGACCCATCCCCCACCTGGCAAACGATCCACATGCACCGATCGGGCAGCCGAGTCGAACTGTTCCTTGAGATAGGCAAAGAGTTTGCGGGCAGTAACAGGCTCAACTGCTTTAGGCATGCTTCAGCTCCTTGAAGTCAGCAATCCATGAAATGTGCTTCAACTACCACATACTATTATGCCCTTACCTCGCATGAATACAGGCCTTCCGCCCACGCGATCCCCCATCCAGCGCGCAGGGGAAAATCATTTAATTATAAAAAGATTAACATGAAATCGGGTGCAGTCTCAGGAGCCGAAATTTCCAGCCAGGGTGGGCACCCGAACGAGTGCAGCTGCGACCTAATGCGCATTACATCGCAGTTAAGAAAAGGGGGATCAAACTTCAAAACTTGCGTTCAAAAATCAGGCTGGCTTTGTAGTGGAAAATTCGGGAATGCGATCCTGCCATACCCGATCACCGCTCTTCCAATGTGCTGTAACATAATGCCGCGGGAAGATGTGATGCATGAATTGATGGGGTGCTCTGAAAGTAAATGAAAATGCGGCGCCAGCGAACATCCATTGCGGCCTTATTGCTTGCTCTACTGGCAGGCGGCTGCGCCATCGACCCTCCTGAGGCGCCCAGCCATTTCACGCTAGCGCACGACGAGTTCTATGCCCGGGTCAGAACCATCGCCATCGCGCCGTTAGCTGCCCCTGAAGAGCTGACAAATTCCGCGCCGGTCGCGGAAAAATTCGAGCCGTTAATCGCGGGTATGTTGCGTGATGCCGGATACAAAGTCGTGCCTTCATACGAATACTCAGCACTATTCGAGCAGGAAAAAACCAGGCAGGGTGGATATTTCGATGCCTATACCGGGAAGCAGGACGATGCGAAGTATGATGCGGTACTCAAGGCCACGCGCGATGGATTGGTCAAGAAATTCAACATTGACGCGGTGCTCTTCCCCCGCATCCAGCCGGTCGATGCGCCCTGGCATGACCAATGGGCCACCTGGGATGGCATAACGGAAACGGTCCAGTCTGCCGTCGGCCTGGTAGGAAAAGGCGTTCTCAAGTTCGTGAACGAACCACATATGTACCTGCTCGAAGGGCCACATGAAGAAGGCACGATCAAGGCGTATTCGCTGGCAGTCTCGATTGAAGACGCGTCCGGGCAAAAAATGTACGCGAACCAGGGTGGAATTCAGGTCTTAAGCAAGATCACCGGGAACGCATTAATACCAGTTCCCAGCGAAGATCTCTTCACCGACGATGCGCGCAATGCAAAGGCAGTGAGCATCGCACTCGAATCTGTTTCGCGCGCCGGGTGCGAATCCGACTTCCAGACGTCGCCCTGCAATGGCCCAAGGATAAACGTCGAACCGGGAACCGCAAAACATCTCGTGTTCGTCGTTCAAGGCAGCAACCAATCCAAGGCCAAGGATTGGGAGCGCTTTCGCACCGAATGGAACAACACGATTGCCGCCTCCGCCGCCTCTCGCGGTCTTGAGGTCAGTATCAGCGACTCCTCTGCCACCGCTTCCTTGCAATCGGCAGTGCTCGCTGTCGTCACCATCAACGATTTTCGCTATATCAGTCAGGAAAGATACTACTGGGTGGGAGTGATGAGCGGGAGCCCGTACATTGATGCCGATGTAGATTTTTATAAATTGCCCGACAAAACGCTGCTCATCAGGAGGCAATACAAGGCAACGGCACAGAGCTACGCGACCTGCTCGCCGGGCGGAATCTGCACATTTCCGCCGATGACCGAAAAGCAAATCAAGATCATCTGCGACGCAATTGTCGCAGAATTGGTACGGCATTAGAGCGGACTGGCAGGGTATGCAGAACTGGCAAAGATGCAGAGTACACTGCTGTAATCAGCACGGCTGCTTCGGGGAAGCGCAATAGCAACGTTATCGTCTTTTCAAGGTTTGCAAAGTTGCCGTTCAAGCATCCCCAAACTCGGTTTCTCCATAGCTACATTAGGCTGAAAGCAGCCACTGCTCAAGTTGGTTGTAGAAACTGCGCCGAACTGAAAAAGCGGCCACGGAATAATGCCCGCCATGTTCGACAAAGCCTTATTCCAACCCGACATGGCTTCCCAAATTATTCCGGGAAGTATTTTTTCTTGTGCACGTAGATGAGCGTACCGAGAAATCCAAACACCCAAGCCCAAAGCAATGCCAATCCAACATAACCGCCCATTGTTTATCTCCCTGTTTCCGATAGATGAAAGTATCCGATTCCGCAATATCCGGTGAAGACCGCCTTGTCCATCCAGACTGACTTTGTCGCTTCCCTTCAACGATCCTACCAGCCAGACTCGCGTTCCGGCGTGGCAGTGATCTTGTGGATGCTCAGGTCAGCGCCGTTGAACTCCTCTTCCCTATCCAGACGGATACCGACCATCTTTTTCACCGAACCATAGACCACCAGGCCGCCGATCATGGCGATGGCCATCCCCATCAAGGTGCCGATCAGTTGGGACATCAAACTGACGCCGCCGATACCGCCGAACGCTTTCAAACCGAAAATGCCTGCTGCAATCCCGCCCCAGGCACCGCACAAACCATGCAGCGGCCAGACGCCGAGCACGTCATCGATCTTCCAACGGTTCTGCGTCAGGGTGAACATCCAGACGAACAGGCCGCCGGCCACACCTCCAACGATGAGGGCACCGATCGGATGCATCACATCCGACCCGGCACAAACCGCCACCAACCCGGCAAGCGGGCCATTATGCACGAAACCGGGGTCGTTCTTGCCGGCCCACAGCGCGACCAGCGTACCGCCCACCATGGCCATCAAGGAATTTACTGCGACCAGGCCGCTGATCTTGTCGATGGTCTGCGCCGACATGACGTTGAAGCCGAACCAGCCGACAGTCAAGACCCATGCGCCAAGTGCAAGGAATGGAATGCTCGACGGCGGATGCGCAGAGATGCGTCCTTCCTTGTTGTATCGGCCATGACGTGCACCCAGCATCAGTACTGCCGCCAGCCCTATCCACCCCCCAACCGCATGCACGACCACGGAGCCGGCAAAATCGTGGAACTCTGCGCCAAAACTGGCATTCAGCCAATCCTGTACGCCGAAGCGATGGTTCCAGGCAATGCCCTCGAAGAAAGGATAGACAAAACCGACGAGCACAAAGGTCGCGGCGAGCATGGGGTTGAAACGGGCACGCTCTGCCACCCCGCCGGAAACGATGGCCGGGATGGCCGCCGCGAAGGTCAGCAGGAAGAAAAACTTCACCAACTCATATCCGTTCTTCTGCGCCAGTTCTTCCGCTCCCGTGAAGAAATTGACGCCGTAGGCGATGCTGTAACCGATGAAGAAGTACGCCAAGGTAGAAACCGCGAAATCGGAAAGTATCTTGACCAGCGCATTGACCTGGTTCTTTTTGCGCACCGTCCCCAGCTCCAGGAATGCGAACCCGGCGTGCATTGCCAGCACCATGATGGCGCCCAGCAAGATGAATAATGCATCACTTCCGACCTTCAAGTTTTCCATGTTGTCTCCATAAAAGTGCAATCCGGCGGTACGAATGCAAGCTGCATGCCATCAATTACACGCATTGATTTATATGGAAATTTTATATTCAGGTGGTTTTTTTGGAGTGAAACATTCACCAGTTTGGTGCCCAAATGAATCCAATGCACCACAATGATGCCTTATTTGGGTGCGTCCCAGCCCCCGTTCAGAACCTTGTCCAGCCAGAACAAACCGACAATGGTTTTACTGTCGCTGATCTTGCCCAGACGGATCCATTCGATGGCTTCGCCCAGGGAGAGCTCGAACACTTCTAGGAATTCGCCGTCATCCAGCTTGCTGCCCTGGTGCGTCAATCCGCGCGCCAGAAAATATTCCATGCGCTCATCGGCATAGCCGATGCATGGCCAGGCCGTGGTGAGATGGATCCATTCGCGCGCCACATAACCGGTCTCTTCCAGCAGTTCGCGTTGCGCAGTAACGAGGATATCTTCGCCGCCATCGATCTTGCCGGCAGGCAGCTCGATGAATTCGCGGTGCAGCGGATAGCGGTATTGGCGCTCCATCACCAGATTGCCGTTATCGAGCAATGCCAGTACCGCGACCGCACCGGGATGGGTGATGTATTCGCGCGTGCTGGTACTGCCGTCGGGCAGCAGCACCGTATCCTTGAGCACTTCGAGGAAACCGCCGTTGTACATGACTTGGCTATCGAGCTGCTTCTCTGTCAGATCCATATTCATCCTCTCTAAATGAACACTCCCGCCGCAGCGGGAGTGTTCCGGTTCAAAACACCAGCCTGATCAGTGCAGCAACGACTGTTGCACCGAGACGGCGCACACCGACATCAGCGTATTGGGCAATATCCCGAGTATCAGCACGGCAAGGCCGTTGATGGATATCAACAGGCTGCTGTCCGGCTGGATGTAGAGTTTTTCATGGCTTTCCGGAGCATCGAAATACATCAGCTTGACGATACGCAGGTAATAGAAAGCGCCGATCAGCGAGAACAGCACCGCCATGACCACCAGCGGGAGGTGCCCCGCCTGGACCGCGGCGTTCAGCACCGAGAACTTGGCATAGAAGCCCACGGTAGGCGGTACGCCGGCCATGGAGAACATCAGCAGCAGCATCATGAAGGCGAGCCACGGGCTGCGCTGGTTAAGCCCCTTGAAATCGTTGAGCGTATCCGCCTCGAAACCTTCGCGCGACAACAGCATGATCATGCCGAAACCGCCCAGGCTCATCAGCACGTAGACCACCGCATAGAACATGGCAGAGCCGTAGCCCTCGATGGTTCCGCTGAGGATGCCGACCAGCATGAAACCCATATGGGCGATGGTCGAGTAAGCAAACATGCGCTTGATGTTGGTCTGCGCGATCGCCGTGATGTTGCCCACGGCCATGGACAGCACCGCCAGGATCATCAGCATGCCGGACCAATCGACCATCAGCGGCTGCATCGCTTCCACCAGGATGCGCATGACGAATGCGAACGCCGCCAGCTTTGGCGCGGAACCGATGAACATGGTCATCGCAGTCGGCGCACCGTGATAGACGTCAGGCACCCACATATGGAACGGTACCGCACCCAGCTTGAACGCCAGCCCGGCCACGACAAACGCCAAGCCGAACACCAGCAGCGGCTTGTTCGGCGTACCGTGGCGAATGACGTCGGCGACGTTGTTCACGTCCAGCGAACCGGTTGCCCCGTACAACATGGACATGCCGTAGAGCAGGAAACCGGAAGCCATCGCCCCCAGGATAAAGTATTTCATCGCCGATTCGGTAGCAATGGCAGAGTCGCGCTGCAACGCGACCAGTGCGTACAGGCTCAATGCCAGCAATTCCAGGCCCAGGTACAAAGACAGGAAGTTGCTGGCCGAGATCATCACCATCATGCCCAGCGTGGCGAACAGCACCAGCGCAAGGAACTCGCCGGTGAACAGCCCGCGCGCCATCAGGTAGCTGCGCGAATACACCAGCATCATGGACACCGACAGGTAGGTCAGCAGCTTGAGCACATCCGACATCAGGTCGTCCACGAACATGTGGTGGAACATATGCACGATGCCGTCTTCATGCGTCGCCACCGTGATCAGCGAACATCCCAGCAGGCTGATCTGCACCAGCAGATAGGTCAGGGTCTTGGTGTAATTGACGATGAACAAATCCACGATGAGGATCGCACTCACCATCACGAGCAGGAATATCTCTGCATAGGCCGGGGACAAGGACGAGAGAAGATTCATGTTTTCCTCAATTCAGAACTTTGGGGGTAGCCAGATGCACCAACAGGTCGTTCACCGATGCGTGCATGATATCGGCGAACGGCAGCGGATACAGTCCCATGCCCAGCACCGTGATGGCCAGAATGACGAAGACGAGCTTCTCGCGCGAACCGATATCGCGCAGATGGGCGACATGATCGTTGGCGACCGCGCCGAAGATCACGCGCTTGTACATCCACAGCGTATAGGCCGCGCCGAAGATCAGCGTGCTGGCCGCCGCGAAGGCAAACCAGAAATTGGCTTTCACCGCCCCCATGATCACCATGAACTCGCCGACGAAGCCGCTGGTTCCCGGCAAGCCGCTGTTGGCCATGGCGAACAGCATGAAGAAGGCAGCGAACACCGGCATCTTGTTGGCCACGCCGCCGTAATCGACGATCTGGCGCGAATGCACCCGGTCATACAGCACGCCGATACACAGGAACAGCGCGCCGGAGATAAAGCCATGGGAGATCATCTGCAGCAACGCGCCTTCCATGCCGTAGGCATTGAAGATGAAAAAGCCGAGCGTGACGAATCCCATGTGCGAAATGGAGGAGTAGGCCACCAGCTTCTTCATGTCGGCCTGGGTCAGCGCGACCAAGCCGATATACACCACCGCGATCAGCGACAACGCGATCATCACCGGAGCCAGATAGTGGCTGGCATCGGGCGTGATGGGCATGGAGAAACGGATGAAGCCGTAAGCGCCCACCTTCAGCATGATCGCCGCCAGCACCACCGAGCCGCCGGTGGGTGCTTCGACGTGCGCATCGGGCAACCAGGTATGCACCGGGAACATCGGCACCTTCACCGAGAACGCCATGAAGAATGCGATGAACACCAGGATCTGCGCGGTCAGCGACGGCATCGCCATGTGATGGAAATCGAGGATCTCGAAACTGCCGCCAGACTTGTGATACAGATAAAGCAGGGCCACCAGCATCAGCAGCGAACCGAGCAAGGTGTAGAGGAAGAACTTGAGCGCGGCATACACGCGGTTCGGGCCACCCCACACGCCGATGATGATGAACATGGGGATCAGCATCGCTTCCCAGAACACGTAGAACAACATCGCATCCAGCGCCACGAACACGCCGTTCACCAACCCGGACATGATCAGGAAGGCCGCCATGTATTGCGCCACGCGCTTTTCGATCACCTGCCAGCCGGCGATCACCACCAGCGGCGTGAAAAAGCTGTTGAGCAGCACAAACAATACCGAGATGCCGTCCACCCCGAGGTGGTAGTGGATGTTGAAACGTACGATCCAGTCCTTCATCTCGACGAACTGCATGTCGCTGGTCATGCGATCGAACCCGGTATACAGCGGGATCGTCACCAGGAAGCCCAGGACGGCGCCAACCAGCGCGATGATGCGCGCCATTCTTGCATTGCGGTCATTGCCGGTCGCCAGCACCAGCAAGCCGAAGAGGATGGGCAACCAGATGGCAGCGCTTAACAGGGGATATCCGAAAATCATGCTTGTTCCTTCAGCTCTTCTCTAGTACTGCCTTATTCGAACCATGTCCGCACTGTCAGCAATGCGGACACGCCGATGATCATCCAAAATGCGTAGTGATAGACGTAGCCGGTCTGGAAACCGCGCAGCACGCCGGAGAACATGCCGACCACTTTGGCCGAGCCGTTCACAAAGAAGCCGTCGATCAGCTTCACATCGCCGAACTTCCACAGCAGGCGACTGGTGCCGCGTGCGCCACCGGCGAAGAACCAGTCGTTGAAACGGTCGAAATAATATTTCTGGTCGAGCAGCGTATAGATTGCCGAGAATTTCTTCTGGATGGCAGCCGGGATATCCGGACGCTTCATGTAGAAGTACCAGGCGCACCCTGCCCCCGCAAAAGCGAACCAGAACGGCAGATCGGTCAAGGCATGCAACACCATGGCCACCGGGCCGTGGAACTCTTCGCGCAATTCTTCCATGGCAGGATGCGAGTGGCTGACATGGATCGCATCGAGGAAGAAATCGCCGAACAGCATCGGCTCGATGGCGACGAAACCGATGATCACGGACGGGATCGCCAGCAGGACCAGCGGCAGCGTCACCACCCAGGAAGTCTCGTGCGGTTTCTGTCCGGGTGCCAGGCCATGATGATGGTCATGGGAAGTTTCCTCGTCGGCATGATCGCCCTGATGGTCGTGGTGATCCTTGCCAAAGCGCTCTTCGCCGTGGAACACCAGGAAATACATGCGGAAGGAATAGAAAGCGGTGATGAACACGCCCAGCACGACGGCGACATAGGCGAAACCGGAGCCCGCCAAATTAGAGTGCTCCACCGCCTCGATGATGCTGTCCTTCGAGTAGAAACCGGAGAAGAACGGCGTGCCGATCAGCGCCAGGGAGCCGATCAGCGAAGTGATCCAGGTGATCGGCATGTACTTGCGCAGGCCGCCCATGTTGCGGATATCCTGGTCATGGTGCATGGCGATGATGACGGAACCGGCCGCAAGGAACAGCAGCGCCTTGAAGAAAGCATGCGTCATCAGGTGGAACACCGCCACCGAGTAGGCCGAAGCGCCCAGCGCCACGGTCATGTAGCCAAGCTGCGACAAGGTGGAATATGCCACCACGCGCTTGATGTCGTTCTGGATGATGCCGAGGAAACCCATGAACAGCGCCGTGATCGCCCCGATGACCATCACGAAGGACAGTGCCGTATCGGACAGCTCGAACAGCGGCGACATGCGCGCCACCATGAAGATACCTGCGGTCACCATGGTCGCGGCGTGGATCAGCGCGGAGATCGGAGTCGGGCCTTCCATCGAATCGGGCAGCCATACATGCAGCGGGAACTGCGCGCTCTTGCCCATCGCGCCGATGAACAGCAGGATGCAGATCGCGGTCAGCAGGCCCACCGAGATGCCGGGGATGGGCGCCATGTCATTCGCATAGTTATGCGCATTGGCGAACACCGACTGGTAATCCAGCGTGCCGAACACCATCAGCACGAGGCCGATGCCGAGCAGGAAACCGAAGTCGCCGACGCGATTCACCAGGAACGCCTTCAGGTTGGCATAGATCGCCGTGGGGCGCGTGTACCAGAAGCCGATCAGCAGGTAGGACACCAGACCCACCGCTTCCCAGCCGAAAAACAGCTGCATGAAATTGTTGGCCATCACCAGCATCAGCATGGAGAAGGTGAACAGCGAGATGTAGCTGAAGAAGCGCTGGTAGCCAGGGTCTTCTTCCATGTAACCGATAGTGTAGATATGGACCATCAGCGAGACGAAGGTCACCACCAGCATCATCATCACGGTCAGGCGATCGATCAGGAAGCCGACCTCGAAGCTGGTGACGTCGGAAGCCAGCCACTTGTAGACCGTGCCGTTGAACAGGTGACCGGCCATCACATCCCGGAAGATCGCCAGCGAAGCGAAGAAGGAAACGGCCACCAGCATGATCGTGATCCGGTGCGACCAGGTACGGCCCAGCACCTTGCCGAACAATCCTGCAGCGATGGCACCGAGCAACGGGGCCAGGGGAACCAGCAAATACAGACTCTGCATATCCATGCGCATCAACCTTTCAAGCTGCCGAGATCGTCCACATTGATGGTGCGCAGATTGCGGAATAGCACCACGAGGATCGCCAGGCCGATCGCCGCTTCAGCGGCAGCCACGGTGAGAATGAAGAAAACGAATATCTGACCCGCCGTGTCGTGCAGGTAATGGGAGAAGGCAACGAAGTTGGTATTGACCGCCAGCAGCATCAACTCGATCGCCATCAGCAGCACGATCAGGTTCTTGCGGTTCAGGAAGATGCCGACCACGCTGATGGCGAACAGCACCGCGCTCAACACCAGATAATGCGATAGACCCAGATTCAACATGTTCTCCCCTTTGCTTTAATCCGCAGTATGGCCATTCGGCACGGCAACGCCATCCTGTGCCGTTTCGGCCTTGCGCACGGACGGAACGGCAACGATGCGCACGCGGTCTTCCCGTCTGACCTTGAGCTGCTTGCCGATGTCCTGCCGTTTGGCATCGCGGCGTTTGCGCAACGTCAGCGCGATCGCTGCGACCATCGCCACCAGCAACAGCACCGCCGCCAATTCGAACGGATAGACGTAATCGGTGTAGATCAGGCGGCCCAGCTCCTTGGTGTTGCTGTAGTCGGCGGCGTGCTTGACCGGCGCCATTCCGGAGGAGATATCCCTGGCCCCCAGTACCCAGACCATTTGCACCCCGATCAATGCGGCCAGCAACAATCCCATGGGCAGCCAGCGCCAGAAACCTTCACGCAGGCGCTCGATGTTGATGTCCAGCATCATCACCACAAACAGGAACAACACCATCACCGCGCCCACATATACCAGCACCAGGGCGATGGCGAGGAATTCCGCTTCCAGCAGCAGCCAGATGCCCGCACTGCTGACGAAGGCCAGCACCAGGAACAGCACCGCATGCAGGGGGTTGCGTGCAGTGATGACGCGCAAGGCCGCCAGCACGGTCACGGTGGCGAAAAAATAGAACAATATCGTTTCAAGATTCATTGGTCTTCCTCATTTACCGATACTTGGCATCGGCAGCTCGATCCAAAGCGATCTGCTCTTCGTACTTCTCCCCCATCGCCAGCAGCATGGGCTTGGTGTAATAGAGGTCGCCGCGCTTCTCGCCGTGGTATTCGAACACCCGGGTTTCGACGATGGCGTCGACCGGGCACGATTCCTCGCAGAAACCGCAGAAGATGCATTTGGTCAGGTCGATATCGTACTGCGTGGTACGGCGCGTGCCGTCCTCGCGCTCGGCCACTTCGATCTTGATCGCCAATGCAGGGCATACCGCTTCGCACAGTTTGCAGCCGATGCAACGCTCCTCCCCGTTCGGGTAGCGGCGTTGCGCGTGCAGGCCGCGGAAGCGGAAACTCTGCGGCGTCTTTTCATCCGGATACTCGACGGTGATGTGACGCGCGAAGAAATAGCGTCCGGTCACCGACATGCCCTTGAGCAATTCAAGCAGCAGGAAACTCTTAAAGAAAGCGATGAGGTTTTTCATTTTATATCCTCGGGCAGTTACCAAAGCCACCAGGGCGTTTGCATCCACGCGGCGACCACCACCACCCAGACCAGGGTGAGCGGAATGAACACCTTCCAGCCCAGGCGCATCAACTGGTCGTAGCGGTAACGCGGGAAAGTCGCGCGGAACCACAGGAATATGAACAGCATGACCGACATCTTGCCCAGCATCCAGAGCAAGCCTGGAATATGGTCCGTCAATTCACCCAGCAACGGCCAGCCATGGAAAGGATTGAGCCAGCCGCCGAGGAACATGACCGAGGTCAGCGCGGCGATCAGGATCATGTTGGCGTATTCCGCCAGGAAGAACAGCGCGAAACCCATGCCGGAATATTCCACATGGAAGCCGGCCACGATCTCCGACTCGCCTTCTGCCAGGTCGAACGGAGCGCGGTTGGTTTCGGCCACGCCGGCGATGAAATACACCACGAACATCGGGAATAGCGGTATCCAGTACCAGCCGAACATGCCATAGGAACCCTGCTGACCGCGCACGATGTCGCCCAGGTTCATGCTCTGCGCCGCCAGCAGCACGCACACCAGTGCGAAGCCCATGGCCAGTTCATACGACACGATCTGCGCGGCAGAACGCAAAGCCCCGAGGAAGGCATATTTGGAGTTGGAAGCCCAGCCCGCGATGATGATGCCGTACACGCCGAGCGAAGTCATGGCCAGCAGATACAGCAATCCGGCATTCACGTTCGCCAGGATCATGCCATCGTCGAACGGCACCACAGCCCATGCCGCCAGTGCGGGCACCAGCGCCAGGACCGGCGCAGCGACGAACAGGAACTTGTTGGCTCCGGTCGGGATGATGATTTCCTTGAACAACAGCTTGACGCCATCCGCGATCGGCTGCAGCAGCCCCCAGTAGCCGACGCGGTTGGGGCCCGGGCGCACCTGCATGAAGCCCAGCACCTTGCGCTCGGCCAGGGTCAGGTAGGCCACCGCGCCCATGATGGGGAGGATGATTACCAGGATCTTGACCACGATCCAGGCCACCGGCCAGATCGGCTCGATGAATCCGCGCAGCACATCCCAGAGTCCGACCTGGCTCAAAAGCCATTGTATTAAATGCAGGGCCTGGGCTTCCATCATGCGCGCTCCACTGAAATCGTTCCAAACATGGCGCCCAGCGCCGCAGTTGCAGCATGGCCGGCCGCCACGCGCACCACCCCTTTGGGCAAGCTATCGTCGGCAACTGCGACCAGCTGCACTTTGCCCTGCCCCTGGCTGACGTTCACCATGGCACCGGACGGCACGCCCAGCTTCTTCAATTCCTCGCCATGCAGCCGTACCTGCGGCTGCGCGGCATCGGCCGTCGCCTGCAACGGCGCGGAACGGCGCACCACGGCATCCGTCGCGTAGATCGGCACATCGCTCACGCGCTGCAGGCCGCTTGCAGCCTGCGCCGCGCTGGCTTCCACCCCGCCGACTGCATTGTTCAGGCGGGTTGCCACATCCACGCCATGAAGCGCCTCGTCGCGCACCGCTTCCGAGGTGTCCTGGCCGAAACCTTCCACCTGCAAAAGATTGCCCAGCACGCGCAGCACCTTCCACGCCGGGCGTGCTTCGCCCAGCGGCTTGACCGCTCCCTTGAAGCTTTGCACCCGCCCTTCCGTACTGACGAAAGTACCGGAAGTCTCGGTGAACGGCGCGATCGGCAGCAGCACATCGGCATATTCCGTCGCCCGGTGCTTGTACGCGCTCATCGCGATCACCATGTCCGCCGCCTGCATCGCAGCGACAGCCTGCTGCGGATTGGCACAGTCCAGTTCCGCTTCGACGTTCAACAGCACATAGGCTTTGCGCGGGCTTGCCAGCATGGCGGCGGCATTCAGGCCCTTTGCCTTGGGCACGGCCTGGGCCAGATAGCCGCCGACGCTGTTTGCCGCCTCGCCGAGGAATCCGAACTTGCCGTTGCTCAACGCGGCGATCTGCTGTGCCAGCGCCTGCAGTTGCGCCGCTTGCGGATGTTGCTGGGCGAAATTGCCGAGCAGCACCGCAACCCGTTCGCCACTGGCGATACTCCGGGCGATGGCGGCGGCTTCTCCGCTGGCGTTCTGCGCGCCCTGTTTTTCTGCTGCCAGCGCCTTCGACACTTGCGTCAGGTTTTCCACCAGCGCATTCGGCGCAACGATGGCCTTGTTCGTCACCTTCATCAGCAAGTCGTCATCGGTGGAATGAAGAATGTTGACCTGGGCGCCCTTCTTCACTGCCTGGCGGATACGTGCCGCCAGCAGCGGGTGATCCTTGCGCAGGAAGCTGCCGACGATGAGGAAACGATCGGCGCGGCCGATATCGGCAATGGACATGCCCAGCCAGGGGGCGCCCTGCTGTTTGCCGTCGGCGCTGAAGTCGGACTGGCGCAGGCGGAAGTCGACATTCTCGCTGCCGATGCCGCGCATCAGTTTCTGCAGCAGGTAAAGCTCTTCCAGGGTGGAGTTCGCCGTCGCCAGGGCGCCGATCTGCTCGCCGCCGGCACCGTTGGCGATGTGGCGCAGGCCATTGGCCGCATACTCCAGCGCGACCTGCCATTCCACTTCCTGCCATTGGCCGTCCTGCTTGATCATCGGACTGGTCAGGCGGTCTGCAGCATTCAGGCCTTCATAGGCAAAGCGGTCCTTGTCGGACAGCCAGCATTCGTTGATATCCTCGTTCTCGATCGGCAACACGCGCAGCACGCGGTTGTTCTTGGTCTGCACCGCGAGGCTGGAGCCGAGACCATCGTGCGCGCTGACCGAGCGGCGGCGCGACAATTCCCAGGAACGCGCCTTGTAGCGGAACGGCTTGCTGGTCAACGCGCCGACCGGGCACAGGTCGATCATGTTGCCGGAGAGTTCGGAATTCACCGTGCCGGAGACAAAGGACATGATCTCCGCATGCTCGCCGCGGAACGCCTGCCCCAGTTCCATTTGTCCGGCGATCTCCTGGCCGAAGCGCACGCAGCGGGTACAGTTGATGCAGCGGCTCATCTCTTCCGCCGACACCAGCGGGCCAATGTCCTTGCTCAATACCACGCGCTTCTCTTCGTGATAGCGCGAATGTCCGGCACCGTAACCGACCGACATATCCTGCAGCATGCACTCGCCGCCCTGGTCGCAGATCGGGCAATCCAGCGGGTGGTTGATCAGCAGGAATTCCATCACGCCCTGTTGCGCCTTCACCGCCTGTTCGGAATGGGTGAACACCTTCATGCCTTCCGCCACCGGCGTGGCGCAAGCCGGCAGCGGCTTGGGCGCCTTCTCAACCTGCACCAGGCACATGCGGCAGTTGGCAGCGATGGAAAGCTTCTTGTGATAGCAGAAATGCGGGATGGTGATACCCGCCTGATGTGCAGCCTCGATCACGGTCGCGCCGTTTTGAGTCTGTATCTGCTTGCCGTCAATCTCGATATTGATCATTGCTCACCTATTCCATTCAGCCTCACACCAGGCAACGTTTGTGCTCGATGTGATATTCGAATTCCTTGCGATAGTGCTTGAGGAAACCCTGCACCGGCCACGCCGCCGCATCCCCCAGAGCGCAGATGGTGCGTCCAGCGATGTTGCCGCACAGGTCGAGCAGCAGGTCCAGGTCTTCCGGCTTGCCCTGGCCATGTTCGATGCGGTGGATGATGCGATACAGCCAGCCCGTGCCTTCGCGGCAGGGCGTGCACTGGCCGCAAGATTCCTCGAAGTAGAAATAGGACAGGCGCTCCAGCGCCTTGACCATGCAGGTCGTCTCGTCCATCACGATGATGGCCCCGGTGCCCAGATAGGAACCGGCCTTCTGGATCGAGTCGAAATCCATGTTAAGGCCCATCATGATCTCGGCAGGCAGCACCGGCATGGAGGAACCGCCGGGAATCACCGCCTTCAGCTTGTGCCCGTGACGGACACCGCCCGCCATCTCCAGCAGCTTCTTGAATGGCGTGCCCAGCGGCACCTCGAAGTTGCCGGGTTTGTTGACATGGCCGGAGATGGAAAAGAGCTTCACGCCGCCGCTGTTGGGCACCCCCAGATTGGCGAACTTCTGCCCGCCTTCACGGATGATGTAGGGGATGCTGGCGAATGTCTCGGTATTGTTGATGGTGGTCGGCTTGCCATACAGGCCGAAGCTGGCGGGGAACGGCGGCTTGAAGCGCGGCTGCCCCTTCTTGCCTTCGATGGATTCGAGCAATGCGGTCTCTTCGCCGCACACATAGGCGCCATAGCCCATGTGGTTGTGCAAGTCGAATTCAAAATCGAAGCCCATGATGTTCTTGCCCAGATAGCCGGCCTTGCGCGCCTCTTCGCACGCTTCCTCCATGCGCTCGTAGGCTTCGAAGATCTCGCCGTGCACATAGTTGTAGCCGGTCTTCACGTCCATGGTGTACGCCGCGATGGCCATGCCTTCGATCAGCAGGTGCGGGTTGTAGCGCAGGATATCGCGGTCCTTGCAGGTGCCCGGCTCGCCTTCGTCCGAATTGCACACCAGGTACTTGTCGCCCTGGTAGTTGCGCGGCATGAAGCTCCATTTCAGGCCGGTGGGGAAACCCGCACCGCCGCGGCCGCGCAGACCGGACGCCTTCACCTCGGAAATGATCGCTTCCGGCGACAACTTCTCGGCCAACACCTTGCGCAGCGCCTGATAGCCGCCCACCTTGAGGTAATTCTCCAGCGTCCACGGCTGGTCGAAATGCATCGTATTGAGAATGATGGGTTCGCTCATTGCTTATCCAGTTCCGCCAGAATCTGGTCGATCTTCTCGCTGGTCAAACGACCGCACAGTTTTTTATTGTTGATGGTGAACATCGGCGCATCCACGCAGGCGCCCATGCACTCGCCTTCGCGCAGGCCGTACCTGCCATCTGCGGTGACTTCGCCCGGACCGATACCGAGCCGCTTGTTGAGATGCGCCAGCGTATCGTCCGAACCGCATAACTGGCACGACAGGTTGGTGCACACGGTCAACGTATATTTGCCCATCGGCTTGAGCTGGTACATGTGGTAGAAGGTCGCCACTTCGTAAACCGCCATCTGCGGCATGCCGATGTAGGCGGCGATATCCGCCATGTCTTCCGGCGCGATCCAGCCCTTTTCATCCTGCACGAAGCGCAATGCCGCCATCACGGCAGATTGGCGCTGGTCGGCGGGGTATTTCTTCAGCTCTTTGTCGATGAGCGCGGTGATCTGTTGGGATAACATCAGCGGTCTATCTCCCCGAAAACGATGTCCTGCGTACCGATGATCGCCACCACGTCGGCGATCATGTGCCCGCGCACCATCTCGTCCAGGCCGGACAGGTGCGCGAATCCCGGTGCGCGAATTTTCATGCGATATGGCTTGTTCGCGCCATCCGATACCAGATAGATGCCGAACTCGCCCTTGGCGTGCTCGACGGCGGAATACACTTCGCCGGCAGGCACATGGAAACCTTCCGTGAACAGCTTGAAGTGGTGGATCAGCTCTTCCATGTTCTGCTTCATGGATTCGCGCTTCGGCGGCGCGAACTTGAGGTCGTCGGTCATCACCGGTCCCGGATTCTTGCGCAGCCAGTCTATGCACTGTTTCATGATGCGGTTGGACTGGCGCATTTCTTCCACGCGCACCAGGTAACGGTCGTAGCAATCGCCCTCGACGCCGACGGGGATGTCGAAATCCAGCCTGTCATAGACTTCATACGGCTGTTTCTTGCGCAGGTCCCACACCACGCCGGAACCCCGCAGCATTGGCCCGGTGAAGCCCATCGCCAGCGCGCGCTCCGGCGACACCACGCCGATGCCCACCGTGCGCTGCTTCCAGATGCGGTTGTCGGTCAGCAGCGTCTCGTACTCGTCCACGTATTTGGGGAAACGGTTGGTGAAATCCTCCAGGAAGTCGAGCAGCGACCCCTGGCGATTCTCGTTCTTCCGCTTCACCGCAGCTGCATTGTGGATCCTGCTTGCCTCGTACTGCGGCATGGAATCGGGCAGGTCGCGATACACGCCGCCCGGACGATAGTAGGCGGCATGCAGGCGCGCACCGGAAACCGCCTCGTAGGCATCCAGCAGGTCTTCGCGCTCGCGGAAGGTGTAGAAGAACATGGTCATCGCACCCAGGTCGATGCCGGAGGCACCGAGCCACAACAGGTGGTTCAGGATGCGCGTGATCTCGTCGAAAAGGACGCGGATGTATTGCGCGCGGATCGGCACTTCGATGCCGGCCAGCTTTTCGATCGCCATCACATAGGCATGCTCGTTGAGCATCATGGACACATAGTCCAGGCGATCCATGTAGGGAACGGCCTGCAGGAAAGTCTTGTGCTCGGCCAGCTTTTCCGTCGCGCGGTGCAACAGACCGATATGCGGGTCGGCACGCTCGACCACCTCGCCGTCCAGCTCCAGCACCAGACGCAGCACGCCGTGTGCCGCCGGATGCTGCGGTCCGAAGTTCATCGTATAGTTCTTAATCTCAGCCATAACGTTGCCTTCTTTGATTCTGTCAGGAGCGACCGTAGTTCTCTTCGCGCATCGTACGCGGCGTGATCTCGCGCGGCTCCACCGTCACCGGCTCATACACCACACGCTGCTGCGCAGCGTCGTAGCGCATCTCGACGGTGCCGGACAAGGGGAAGTCCTTGCGGAACGGATTGCCGACGAAACCATAGTCGGTCAGGATGCGGCGCAGGTCAGGATGCCCAACGAAGATGATGCCGTACAGGTCGAACGCCTCGCGCTCATACCAGTTTGCAGAAGGCCAGATCTCCGATACCGAATTCAGCACCGGCATCTCGTCATCGTCCGCGAACACGCGCACGCGCAGGCGAATGTTGTGCGTCACCGAAAGCAAATGATAGACGGCCGCGAATCGGGGACCTGCGCGCGGCGCTTCGGGCAGATACTTGCCGTCTTCGCAAAGTTCGCTGCCGTAAGTGGAATAGTCGATGCCGCATACGTCGACCAATTCTTCGAAGCGCAGGTCGGCGTCGTCGCGCAAGCGGGTGAAGACGCTGATCATGTCGCTGGAGCGGACCACCAGCGTGAGTTCGCCCAGACGCTCTTCCAGACTCACCACTTTGACAGAGAATGCCTCTTTCAGATTCGAGGACAGTATGTTCAGGTCAGTAGCCATATCATCCTAACGCGCAATGGTATTGGTTCGCTTGATCTTGTTCTGCAACTGGATGATGCCGTAGAGCAGCGCTTCGGCGGTCGGCGGGCAGCCGGGGACATAGATATCCACCGGCACGATACGGTCACAGCCGCGCACCACCGAATAGGAATAATGATAGTAGCCGCCGCCGTTCGCACACGACCCCATGGAGATCACCCAGCGCGGCTCGGCCATCTGGTCGTACACCTTGCGCAAGGCCGGCGCCATCTTGTTGCACAGCGTACCCGCCACGATCATCACGTCCGACTGGCGCGGACTGGGGCGGAAGGCGCCCGCCCCGAAACGATCCAGGTCATAACGCGGCAAGGCCGCATGCATCATCTCCACGGCACAACAGGCCAGACCAAAGGTCATCGGCCACAGCGAGCCGGTACGCACATAATTGATTACCGTATCTGCAGTGGTGGTGACGAAGCCCTTTTCAAGCACACCTTCTATTCCCATTCCAAGGCTCCTTTCATCCATTCGTAGATAAAGCCAACCACAAGGATGGCGAGAAAGATCATCATGGAAACAAAACCAAAGGTGCCGATCTCTTTCAGCACGATCGCCCAGGGGAAAAGGAAGGCGATTTCGAGATCGAACAGGATGAACAGGATGGCCACGAGATAGAAGCGCACGTCGAACTTCATGCGCGCATCCTCAAACGCCTCGAAACCACACTCATAGGGAGAAAGCTTTTTCTCGTCCGGACGGTTGGGGCCAAGCAGCTTGCCCAACGCCAAAGGCAGCACGCCCATCACAAAAGCGATGGCGATAAAAAGCACAACTGGAAAATAGTTTTCCAACATTTTTTGAGTCCCCTCCTCTGTATGCCCCGAACCACGGGAACGCAGAATGCTACTCTAATTTATTCGACCTTCGGCTTCGACACCGCGGTTCATGTGATCTGGCGCAGAGCAAGAAACCCGCCCGACATTCCAAAATATTATTGTTTTTATATTGCCAACTGGCCGATATTACCATTGGCACTACTGCAAAAAAACGTGCTAACCGCAAGTCACTCCGCAGCTAACCGACGGATTGTATATCACGTAGTCACGAAGTCGCAATTGCATCGACACATTCACGCTCAATTAACAGCAGCAATTGCTTATATATGCACATGCGCCTTTCGATTCCAAGCGGCTCGAAAGCCAACAATGTCGAATTGAAACTTCATCATTTCTCGAAATAGCCATAAATCGGTATCGGGAAATCACTGATTCAACAGCATATTGACCACCTGCACATCCGCTTCAGAAAGCACCCCAGCCGCAGCTTTCAGCTTTAATCCGGCAAGCAAAGTATCGGATCGTGCTTTCGCCAAATCGCGCTTCGAGGCAAACAATTGCTGCTGGGCATTGAGCACATCGCTATTGATACGCAAACCAAGTTTGTAGCCTGCCTGATTGCCCTTAACCGAACTCTCGCCTGACGCAACTGCCGATTGAAGCGCCTCTGCCTGCGATACGCCATTGATGATGCCGGCATAGGCCTGCTTTGCATCGGCACCTGCTTTGCGGCGCGCTTCTTCCAACTGTGCGCTTAGCTTGCTTTGGTTCGCGATCGCTTCCCTCGTATGCGAACTGTTTAGCCCGCCGGCGAAGATCGGCACCGAGAGCTGGATACCGGCAACACCAGATTTGACTCTCGACTCATAGCCCAGCGGCATCGCCACACTGCCGGATGAATAGTTCGCGCCATATGAACCCACGAAATCCAACGTCCAGAAATTCTCAGCCTTGGCCTTGGTAACCGCGTATCCGGCGGCCCGCAAGGAAGCAAACTGGGCCCGTACCGTCGGGTTGTTGTCCTTCGCCTGTTCGACCCACGCACCGATGTCAGACGGTTCAGGTTGCGGGATCACCACGGCTGGTTTCAGCCCTGCCAGGACGTCGATAGGCTTGCCTGTGAGTTTTTCGATCTCGGTGAGTTTGGCTTCAAGATCGTTCCTGGCCGCGATGAATTGCGCACGCGCCTGTTCCGCCTTCGACTTGGCCTCATGCGAATCGGTAATGCTGGCGGTACCCAATTCGAAGCCGCGCGCGGCTACCACTTCCTGCTCCTGCATGGCCTGCAGCTGCGCTTCAGCCGTGGCAACCGTTTCCTGCGCCACCAACGCATCGAAATATGCCTGCGCCACGCGCAGGATCATATCCTGCTCTGCCTGTGAGAATTCTGCCTGAGCCGCATCGACCTGCGCTTCGGATTCATAATAGGCAAGAATGTTCTGCGGACGCATAATGGGTTGCGTCAATTGCAAGGTCCATGTCCATGCGTAGATACCTTGTCTTGAAGGCGTCGACCCATTGAAGCTAGCCTGCGCATCGGTGTAATTCCGCCCCCCGGTCAGATTGACCGTAGGCAGATTGCCAGCTCTGGCCTGGGGGGATTTCTCCTGCGCCGCTTCGTATCCGTGACGCGCCGCCTCGAAGGTCGGATCGTTTCCCTGCGCCAAGTGATAGATTTCAAGCAAATCCGCGGCCTGAACCGGGGCACCGACACCGAATAGCAACGCCAGCCAGACAACACGCCGCAGTAGCACCATACGGAACTCAATGCTCACCGCTCGTGCCCGCTCTCATCAAAAGTCTTGATGACGGGCGACAACAGGTACTGCAATACGGTTCGTCGCCCCTGATTGATCTCGGCCACCACCTGCATGCCGGCAACCAGTTTATGCTGCTTGCCTTCTGCTTCGAGCGTTTGTTGATCGAGGGCGACGATGGCTTTGTAGATGCTTGGTTGTTGCTGTTTGCTGCCATTGCCATCCTTGCCCTGTTGCTGCTGCGAGTCTGGCGCTGAGGCATCGGGACCGATGTGGATGACCTCGCCGTCCAGCATGCCGTATTCCTCGAAGGGATAGGCGGCCAGTTTCACCTTGACCCGTTGTTGCGGGTACACAAAACCGACATCGTCGTTTTTGACGCTGACCTCGGCAACCAGTGCTTCGTTCTTCGGGACAATCGACAACAGCACGGTGCCGGGCGACACCACCGTACCGACGGTATGAGTGGCCAGATCATTGACGATTCCAGCCTGCGGTGCCCGGAGTTCAAGCAGCTCGTTCTTGTGTTCCTGCTTGACCCAGTCCTGCCCCAGCTTGCGGTATTGTCCTTCAGCATCCATCCGCTCGTTGCGCAGATCGCTGCGATACTTGGAGGTGATCATGTCGATCTGCTTTTGAGCCTGGTTGATGGCTGCTTCCAGGCCGGCAACGGTCGCCTCCTGCGCGCGCAGGTCCTGGGCTTTTTCCAGATACTCGCGCTGCTTGTCGCGCACCGTCACTTGCGGCGCATAGCCTTCCTTGCCCATGTCCGCATAGGCCTCCGCCTGCTGCTTCAGGATGGGAGTGGTTTCAACCAGTTTGGCCAGCACTTCCTTTGCGGAATCGTATTCGCGCTGCGACTTGCTCAATGCAGCCTGCGCCTGTTCCAGTGCATCCAGATAGGATTGCCGATGATCGCGGTATTGAGCCTCGACATGCCTGAACAGGTCGTCCGGATCGCCCGTTTTTTTGAGTAAAGGCTTGCCGCTCAGTTCGGCATCGATGCGACGCAGCTGCAACGAGCGTATGGCCAGATCGTTGCCGATAGTCTTCGCGTCGGCCTCGGCCAACTTGGTATCCATGCGCATCAACACCTGCCCCGCCTGTACCGCTTCGCCTTCCTTGACCAGTATCTCCTGCACAATGCCCGCATCGGCAGGCTGCACGATCTTGACGTAGGTCTGCGGCACCAAGCGGCCTTCCGCGCTGGCAATAACGTTCAACTTGCCGAACACCGACCACAGCACAAGGATGGCAAACAAGCTGCTTACCGTATACATCACGGCACGCGGCAGGCGTGCCGGCGGACTTTCCTGGATGGCCAGCAGCCCCGGGGCAAAATCCAGTGCCTCCGGAGACAGGACGGGTGACTTGTTCGTCATTGTTTACCCCAATTTTGCCGTTGTGGTCTGCAGCCCCGCAAAAGGATGAAGTTGTTGGGGTATACCACCGAAGTTGGCGTCATTGATGGCCGTCTGCGATGAGGCTAGAGCTATGCCCGCCCAGCTCCCGTTCTGATTGAACTGGTTTGCTAGGTCGCCACCCAGGGCCGAAGAGTCGCAGCCTTCCAGATGTGCGCTCAGCAAGGCATCGGTCATGCTCCATGCATTCAGTGCCGGATTGGTCGCCAACGCCTGGTCAAAGGCATTGACCACCGCAGTGAAGTCGAATTGCCGGATCGACAAATGATCGTCGTGCTCGCCGTGGTGATTGTCTTCACCAAAGCCGGACATCGCATTGGAGATGATCTCCAGGTTCAGCACGCTCTTATGGTTGACGCTGGTGTCATACCAGTTCCTGAAGGTAATCTGGGCGCTGTTGCCGGATTCAAGGATGAGGTCGTTACCCTGTTTGGAGAGTGCGATATCAGCCGTCTGGATACCACCACCTAGCACCACGGTGTTGTCGGTACCGATGCCGCCATAGACTGTGTCTTGGCCATAGCCACGCTTGAAGACGATGGTGTCGGCACCGTTACCGGTGTGGATGATGTCGTTCACCGAACTGCCGGTGATGATCTCGTCCTGGGTGGCGTCGACTGGCAGCGCATGATCGTCATGGCAATTGTCGCGATGTTCTTCGTGACGATCTTGCCCTGCGCTCAGGTTGAAGACTTGCGAGACACTGGCGCCGGCCCGGTCGGTGGCCGTCAGCAGGATGTCCCAACTGCCGGAACCCTCGGCCCTGCCGCTGAAGGTGCAGGTGGCCGCATCAAACTTGAGCCAGCATGGAAGCTTTTCTCCATCCGCCATGGTGGCGCTGTAGGTGAGACTGTCGCCATGGACGATATCCCAGTCGTCAAAAGTGTTGGCTGGCACGGCGAAGCTGAAACCGTAGTGGTCATCACAATGGCTCTCGGCAATATGCTGGTCAGCGATGTGGCTGAGCATGATCGGCGCATCGTTGACGTTCTGCACATCGAGCGTAAAGGTGTCAATTGCCGAAAGTCCGCCGGTATCGGTCGCAGTCACAGATACATTGAACACACCCACATCCCAGTTGGAAGGCACGCCGCTGAAGGTCAGTGTGGTTGCATCGAACGTGAGCCAGTCGGGCAGTACGGAGCCATCGGACATCGTGGCGTGGTATGTCAGCACGTCGCCTTGGTCGATATCGGTAAAGGTATCGGCTGGCACCTGGAAGTGGAAGAGCTGGTCTTCCAGTGTGCTGGTGTCGGACAGCGGTACGGCCACTACCGGCGCATCGTTGGTGCCAGTAATGCTGACAGTCAGAGTGGATGGCGTTGCAACAATGCCATCGGTCGCCTGATATGCGAAGGTCTCGGCAACCACCTGACCTTGTGCCAACGATTGGACACCGATGGAAGCATTGTCGAGTGCGTAGGTGTAGCTGCCATCAGCATTCAGCGTGAGCGTGCCGTACTGGCCCGTGTATACCCCAGCATTTGCCACTTGCAATACTGTGCCTTGATCGACATCGGTATCGTTTGCAAGAACATTACCGGTCGCAGTGATAACGAGGTCTTCCTGCATCGCTGCACTATCCACTGTCATAACCGGTGTATCGTTGGTGCCGGTGATGGATACGGTAAGTGTCGAGGGGGTTGCGACGATGCCATCGGTCGCTTGATACGCGAAGGTCTCGGTAACCACCTGACCTTGTGCCAACGATTGGACACCGAGCGAGGCGTTGTCTAGTGCGTAGCTGTAACTGCCGTCTGCGTTCAGTGTGAGCGTGCCATACTGACAAACATAGGTTCCGGCATTGGCAACACTGAGCACAGTGCCTTGATCGACATCGGTATCGTTGATCAGCACATTGCCGGTTGCAGCGATACTCAGGTCTTCCTGCACGGCTGCCGTGTCTGCAGCAACTACCGGAGCATCGTTTGTACCGGTGATGCTGATGGTCAGCGTTGATGGCGTGGAAGTGATGCCATCTGAAGCTTGGTACGCACAAGATTCTGTTACCACTTGGCCTTCGGCGAGCGATTGAACAGCGAGCGCATTGTCCAGCGCATAGCTATATGTGCCATCGGCATTCAGAGTCAACGTGCCATACTGGCGGACATAAACACCTGCGTCGGCAACTTGCAGGACGGCACCCTGATCCACGTCGCTGTCATTGGCAAGGATATTTCCAGTTGCAATAAGAGTCGCATCTTCCTTCACCGCTGCCGTATCCACCGTAGTCACGGGGGCATCGTTGGTGCCGGTGATGGCAACGTTCACCATGGCAGTAGATGTGGCACCCATCAGATCGACGATCGTATAACTGAAGCTGTCGGTAGCAACCTGTCCTTCGGACAGGGATTGATAACGATCACCAATGTCCAGCATCAGATCACCATTGGTTCCCTGCATTACCAAGTTTCCATTCGCGATCACGCCATCAAAACCACTCAGTGTCAGCACATCTCCCGCATTCGGGTCAGTGTCGTTGGCAAGCAGAGTGGCAACCGGAATGATGGTTTGTACAGCATCCTCGTTGGTAATGATGTTGTCGGCATTAGCGACGGGGGGCTGGTTGTTCGGAGCCACATCCAACTTAAGGGTGGCTGTCGCAGCCAGACCGCCTGTATCGGTCGCCGTCACCAAGACATCAAGCGTTCCGGTATCGCCGTGCCCTGGAGTACCACTGAAAATGCCAGCGGACGGATCGAAGGTGAGCCATGAAGGTAATGCCGAGCCATCCGCCAGCGTCGCACTGTAGCTGAGACTATCCCCATAAATGGTATCTGCGTCAGTGAATGTGTCCGCGGGAATCGTATAGCTGAATGGCGTATTCTCCTTTGTCGCCTGATCTGCCAGCATCATTGAAACAACTGGTGCATCGTTAACGTTGAGCACATTCAAAACGAATGTTCCGCTAGTTGATAAACCTGCGCTATCCGTAGCTGTCACAGACAGATTGATACTGCGCACGTCCGCATTGGACGGCGTACCGCTGAATGTACGCGTAGCGGGGTCGAACTGAACCCAGGCAGGCAAGGCTGTGCCATCTGCCATGGCCACCTTGTAGCTCATACTGTCGCCGTTCGGATCAGCAAAGACAGTGTCCGGTATCTGGTAAACGAAAGCCAAATCCTGCGTCGCATTCTGATCAGCCAACGAACCCGATAGCGTCGGCGCCAGATTGTTGCCATCACCACTTGGCAAATGAGCAATGACTGCCCACTCATCCCATGACGTGCTGTCCGCGAACTGGATCGTTTGAACGGAAAATGCGCCGGGTTGCCCGAGATAGACACTACCGCCATCGGCCATATTCAAAACGATGCTGCCAGTATCAGCATTGAAGCTCACCGAAACGTTGGACTGGTCGATGCCTGCACCTAGCTGAAGCGTATTCTCGTCAGCCGCCAGGACATTACCATTCCAGTGCCAGCCCTGGTCGATGATGGTATCCGCACCATCCCCGAGGTTGTGCACGTAGGTATCGCTTCCTTCACCACCCCGGAGAATGTCGTTCCCTTTTCCACCGATGATTGTGTCATTGCCGTCAAGCGCGCCAATCCGATCATTGACAGCCGTTCCTTCGATGACTTCCGAAGCGGCGGAACCCTGTATATCAATTCCGCGTGCCAGAATTTGATCATAGGTAAGCACCGTACCATCGGCAAACTTGAAGGAATCTATCGAACAGGAAGCTTGTGGGTCATTCGGGTCGAATTCACTCAAGCGGATCGTCGCGCCATTATCAAAACTCAGGGCCAATCCACCTTCGTTCGAAAGCGTAAAGTTCGAAACTGCATAGTTCCAAGCGAATTCAACAGCATTGTTACCGCCGCTAACACCGCAAGCATCCGTGATGGTGTAATCGCCCGGTTCGCTGATCACGTAGGTGTCGTTACCCATACCGCCGGACAGCACAGAGTTGTCTGCGTGCGCAATGATACGATCGTTATATCCCGTTCCTGTCACAAGTGCCGATGTCGCATCTTCCACGATGTGAGTGGCGTGGGCCATGATGTCTTCGTAATTCCATACAACCCCGTTGGCAAATTCGATCTTATGGATGCCCTGTACGGTTTGCGCCTCGCCACCCCACCAATCCCAGGCACTTGGAAGCGAGCCGGGAAGCTGATTCTGCCCCGCCTGGAATGTATAGGCATCCTGAATGAATACCTGATCCCCCTGATTGCCATAATTGATACTGATGTCCTGTGAATCCAGCCCAATTTGGCCCGTTTGCCAATTCCAGAGGCTGCCGGTGTTTTTCTTTTCAATGACTTCAATATTGAAAGAAGCGTCCGGCGTAATCCCCGTTCCAAACAACAACGTCATTCCGGAATCACTATATGAGCCACCCCAACGTTTAGTTTGGATCGTGTCCTGACCATCACCCACGTTGAACAGGAAGGTACTGTTTGAGCCGTACATGATATCGTTACCCTTGCCGCCCACAACAATTGTAGTTCCCGAAAAGGATGTCACATCCGAATTGATTGTGTCATCAGCACTCGAACCCATCAGCAAACCGGAGTTATACGAATATAGCGACTTGGACGTATCCGGTGTAACGGGCGGCAACCCACCTTGTTGCGCCAGCAATTGATCGAAAGTAATTGCTGTTCCATCGCTGAAAACAAAGTTCCGGATTATCCCCTGCTCGCCATTGGCGATCGCGATCGAGTCGCCATACGGCTCCACATTCAGAGTAAACGGCGTCGCACTGGCCGGATCGTAATTCCAGGTTATGTCCTGGGCTGTGATTCCCGCCCCGAATCTGATGTTATTCCAGCCCCCCAAATCTGCAATGACATCCTGTCCATCGCCAAGGTTGAAGGTATAGGAATCATTTTGATCACCGCTGATGATAATGTCGTTATCCATTCCGCCATTGAAAACTGCGGACGTCCCGACGCCGTCCAACGTGGACGCCCTCCAGGGATCGTTGATCGTGTCATTGATAGTCGGCAACCCTGCATCCTGCCAAGTGATCAATTCATTTAACGTAAACTCAGATCCGTCTGCGAATTTAAATTTGCCGCTGGCATTCATGCCAGACATCACCTGAATCGCATCGCCCTGTGCACCCACAGAA
This sequence comes from Sideroxyarcus emersonii, assembly GCF_021654335.1. Taxonomy (NCBI): domain Bacteria; kingdom Pseudomonadati; phylum Pseudomonadota; class Betaproteobacteria; order Nitrosomonadales; family Gallionellaceae; genus Sideroxyarcus; species Sideroxyarcus emersonii. The sequence continues at coordinate 1,008,176 of NZ_AP023423.1, read as the reverse complement.
ATGGTCATCACTTGGCGGGTATTTTCGTTCGGGGCCAAGTCAACTGCGGTGGAGGGGAATGATGGCGTATTGCCATATCCCGTGCGCCAGGCATCGGCTGCCTGAACGACATCCACATTGAAGGTAAGCATATCAGGCGTAATTCCGGCGCCGAACATGATCGAATTATCGGTTGCGGGCTTGCCCAAACCCGACAGTTCATAAATCTGATCCACACCATCACCTGGATTGAACAGGTATGTATCGTTACCGGTGCCACCGATCAACGTATCGTTGCCTTGTCCGCCTGCCAGCGTATCGTTCCCGGCACTGCCGGTCAGCGTGTCGTCAGCTGCGGTACCCACAATGGGTACATCCGCAAACGATGCTTCCATGGCACGCAAATCGAGTGAAGTTCCATCGTCAAAATTCAGCGTCTCAATCGAGTTGCCCGCGAACCAATCCACCACACGGATACCATCTGCGCCATTGGAAAGATTGATTTGCAGATCGGAGCCGAACTTACTGAAGGTCACATCGGAAGCAAAAATTCCTGCACCGAACTGCAAAGTGTTGCTGCCCTGGTTATCGATGATGCGGTCCTGACCATCGCCCCAATTGAACACATAGGTATCGCTTCCTGCGCCACCATATAACGCGTCATAACCTGTGCCACCTTGCAAAGTATCATTGCCGCCTTCACCGCTCAAAACGTCGTTACCGGCAGCGCCATCCAAAATATCATTCGCCGCACCAGCCATCAAAGCATCGTTGCCATCCCCCCCGAACATATAATCGGCCGCACTGGAACCCAGGAGCACATCGTCGCCAACTGTACCATCGACATTGATACCAAGATCGATCAGCTGTTGCGCTGTCATTACGGTGCCGTCGGCAAACTCGAAGCGCTGTATGGACAAACCAGCAAGCAGATCATTCCTGTTGAACCCACCGATCACAACCGCATCGCCATTGCCGAAATCCAGCGTCAATAATCCATTGTCTTGAGTCGTAGCGAGACTCAGCGTCGGCACTGTCAATCCGGCACCCAGCCGCAGCGTATTGATCTGCCCTGCAGTATTTGAATCAGCTATCAGATCAACGCCGTCACCCTGGTTGAATATATATGTATCGCCTCCTTCGCCGCCGAAGAGCGTATCGCTTCCCGTACCACCCGTCAGCACGTCGTTGCCATAGCCGCCGACCAATTGATCGTTTCCGGCACCACCGTTCAACGTGTCGTTCCCCAGTCCGCCGTCCAGCCTGTCGTTCCCATCCCCGCCATCCAATATGTCGCTCCCGCTGCCGCCCGACAAGCTGTCGTCACCGGCACCACCTTGCATCCGATTGCCCCAGTTTGCAGCGCCTTGCAAAACGTCGATCCCATCTCCACCGATGACATCAAGCCCTTTTTGGGCGATCAATTCAAAAGGAGTGATCGTTGTTCCATCGGTAAATTGCAACTGCTGGATGGAAATGCCATTCATATCGTTCGTGGCCAAATCGATCTGGCCTATCGTAATGCTGTCGCCGCCACCCAAATCAAGAGTGACATCACCGAATTCACCATCGAGTTGTACCGATATCATGTCGGCCGTAATGCCTGCGCCAAAACGCAACACATTGACGCCGGAACCCTGCGCCACATCACGAGATCCTGTATCGATAATATTGTCGATCCCGTCCCCAAGGTTGAAAACGTAGGTGTCGCTCCCACGCCCGCCTATTAATAAGTCGTTACCGGTTCCACCGATCAAAATGTCGCTATAGCTTAATGAGTTGCTTCCATACAATACATCCGAACCGTTGGTTCCAACCTCAGTCAATGATTTCTGGCTTATGAAATCATTCAGATTCACGATTGAGCCATCTGCGAACTTCAATTGTTGAATAGCCAATGCATCTGCAGTACCCACATTGATGGAATCGCCGTTGCCCAAGTCCAGGACAACTGCGTTTATGTTGATGTCATACCGAGGTATAACCATGTCGGCCGTGATACCTGCACCAAAACTCAAAGTATTGGTTCCTGCCACCCAGCCAGAAGCGGTCTGCGCCCCGCTGGGATAATCAATAATCTGATCGGCACCATCTCCAATGTTAAATATATAAGTATCGCTGCCCGCCATCCCGATCAGTACATCATTCCCTGTTCCACCGCTCAAAATGTCGTTACCTTCTGTACCGGTCACCGTGTCATTCCCACCCATTCCCTGCAGATTGTTGCCGTAGAAATGATTGAATCCGGTCAGGCTTTCCGCGGCGGCAGTGCCGTCCAGATAGAACTTGTTGCGGTGCAAAATTTGGTCGATAGTGAAAATCGAACCATCTGCAAACTGGATAGTTTGAACAGATAGGTTATAGCTACTACTTGCTTGATCACCGTTGCCGACATTGATGGCGTCGCCATTTCCAAGATCGAATACGATTGAACCGGTATTTCCTGTTGGGTCGGCGGGGTCGGGCATGAAACGTATCTTGAGCATGTCTGCTGTGATGCCCGCACCGAAGCTGAGCGTATTGACATCCGGCGTCATCCATCCTCCCCCCCCTTGTGGATGAGTACCAACCACGTCAATGATCTTGTCCGCACCATCGCCCAGGTTGTACACACAGGTGTCGTTTCCACCTCCACCGGACAAGGTATCACTGCCCGTACCGCCGATGAGAATGTCGTTGCCGCTTTGGCCGTACAATGTGTCGTTGCCCGCACCACCATCCAGCGTATCGCCGCCTGCCCCGCCATAGAGTGTGTCGTCTCCTCCCACCCCCTGTATCGAATCGCGGAAGAGTATCGAGTCTGAACCCGTCAGCACATCGTTGCCTTCGGTACCTACTTGGGTCAATGTCTGTTGCGCAACCAGCGCATTCATATTCAATGTGCCGCCATCGACAAACTGCAATGTCTGGATCGCCATATCATCCGGTGTGCCGATCTCGATGGTGCCGCCATTGCTCAACACCAACGTTGCCGCCTGCGTCACGCTGTCGTAGCTCACAGATAACATGTTTGCGGTAATGCCTGCGCCGAAAGACAATGTATTGTTTTCCGCACTACGGAACTGATTTGTCCTCCAGTCGTATGAAGCGCGCCCGTAATCTGTGATCCGATCCGAACCATCGCCCAGGTTGTACACGTAGGTATCATTGCCAATACCGCCGCTCAATACGTCGTTGCCTGCCCCGCCGGTGAGCACATCATTGCCGGAACCTCCGTTCAGCGTATCGTCCCCCGCCCCGCCATTGAGCACGTCTGTGTAGCCAGAGTCTGAGCCTTGCAGGGTGTCCGCACCGTCCGTGCCGTTCTGTACGAGGTTGCGTTGCTTGATCAGGGTATCGACATCCAGCGTACTGCCGTCAGCCAGCTGTATCGTCTGCACAACCAGGTCGTTGGGGTTACCGATGTGGATGCTGTCGCCATTGCCCATGTCCAGCAGCACGGTACCGGTTGCGCTGTCGTAGGTCACAAACAGGTTGTCTGCGGTGATGCCTGCCCCCAGTTGCAGGATGTTGGTATCCGTGTGCCAGTTGCTGCTGTCGATGATGGTGTCCGTACCATCGCCTTTGTTGTAGACATAAGTATCGCTACCGCTGCCGCCTTTGAGAATGTCGTTACCCGTCCCTCCAGTGAGAACATCGTTGCCCGTATCGCCATTCAGGGTGTCGTCACCTGCCCCGCCATCCAGAATATCGTTTGCCCAGCCACCATCTAATGAGTCGTTGCCATCCCCGCCACGCAAAGTGTCGTTGTACCAGCCGCCCTTGAGTACGTCATCCCCTGCACCGCCGTCTAGGATGTTGGTGGCAAGCGTTCCGCCATTAATCACATCGTCACCCGCACCGCCAATCAGGATGTTGTTTCCGTAATACCCACCGTTCAGCACGTCGTTGCCTGCATTGCCTACGAGCACACTGCCATTCCATGCCGCATTGAGGGTGCTCCCATCGGCTTTGGCGATCTGCACTTCTGCGTTGGATTTGAAGTTGGCTTGGCCGTCCATGCGGATGTTGAAGTCAGCGAGGGTTTTGAGGATGGCCGGAGACAGGGTATGTGCAGGATCGGTCAGTGCGATGTCGTTGAGGGTGTCCCCCAGCAATTGCCATCCCTGAGCTTCCCAGTCGCTGCCCTGGAAGTAATCCTTGCCGTAGCGGTCGAATTCAACGAGATCAGCGATGGCTTTATCTGGATTGGCGAGTATCTGTGCCTGGAAAAGCTCCCGCACGTTTACAAAGTCATACACCAGATCGCCACCCTCTTGTTTCAAGCCAACTGCGTCGAGATAAGGAAGCAAACGCGTTTGTGGTAACAAGGCTTGATACACGGCATCCCGCAAAATGGCATAGGTATCATCCAGCATCTTGGTTTGCTGAAAGCGGGTAGATAGGTCTATACGGATGTGCTTGGGGTTACCGTCGTAGCCGACTGTCATGCCTTGTGATGCACCCATAGCTCCTGAGTTGCCTTCCCACGGCATACGAAAATAGCTGCTGCCGGTAAATTGCTCCAGTACGGAAAGATGAGCTTGCTGTGCCGGCGTAAGACCGGCATAAACCAAGGTGTACCCGTTTGCTGCCGCTCTGGTTTGCATATCGGCAAAGCCACTGCTCTTGCCCCATTCCGCAATCAGGTTGTCGATCAATGCCAGTTGTTCTTCGCGTGTGCCTGCGTTGCTGTATTGGGTAAGTACTGCTTCAAGAGTGCTGCTCAAGCTCACGGCTTCGCTCAGGTCGCGCACGCGGCCAGAGCCTTGCATGTCGGACAGTTGTTCTGCGGCGGGGGTGAGTGGTACGGGAGTGACGAAGGTGCGGTGGAATGTGTCCAGTGCGAGGTTAATGTCTGCCATGTTGCTGACGCTGCCGGTACTTCCCGTTGGGCCATCGGCATAAGTGAAGCTGCCGATGTCGGCCATCTGGTTGCCGCTGGGCAGCATCTGGCTGTGTTGGGTGGCGGATACGTTGATGCTGGTGATGTTGAGGTCGTCGGCCAGGTATTTGAGTTCGCCTGCTTGCGAGATGCCGTCCTGGTTGAGGTCTTGCCACACTTGCAGGTTGTAGAAGTTGGCATCCTGCGCATCCACAACCCCATCGTGGTTGGTGTCCAGCTGTGCGAGTGCATCGAAACCATCCTTGGCTTTGCCGATGACATTTCCATTTGCATTAAGAATTGGGGTGCTGTCACCGCAGAGTTCGGTGCCATTGTCGATTGTGCCGTTGCCGTTTCTGTCCAATACAAGGAAGCCGTCATCCGGCGCGATCCAGCCGGTGCCGGTCTTGATGCCTGAACCAGTGTGGTCGAATAGGATTGGGGGGGGCGCGAGCGGAACAGTGTTGATGCCGTCGCCGTTGAGGTCGAGAGTCAGCGGGTCACCGAAGCGCTGGACGAATTTCTTAGTATTGTTAACACCGGTGTTGATATTGTCAGGGATAGATGGTTTTGGATCAGGAGGGCAAGTATTTGTGATTTCGCCTGTATCCCAATATTCCACCGGATCAGTCACTCTTCCACTCTGATCTCTTATAGTGTAATGAACATGCTGATCTTTAATACCTGGCCCTTTATTCCCCATGTTCCCAATTTGCGAACCAGCCTGAATGTTTGCATTTGCGTAATCCCCTGCCTTGTATGCTTCATATGCGTTAATGACGGCATCGCTTAAGGCATCAAAATGTCTAAGTTCGTGAACTAGGCCATTGGCATCGCGAATAATTACTCCATTATCGGCAGGCTGAATACCGATTACCGTACCTTCCACAGGAGAGTAAATGGCTGGATGCGTCCAGTTAAGACCCATAATATTCTGCCCCTGACCGGCATAATTTATATCAACACCAAAGTGAATCTGTCTTAGAGGAATGTGCCGTATACGAGGATCACAAAAACCATTTGCTCCTCCACTTGAAATACCTGCCGTTACAGTCTTACCGAATGGAGTTGCACCTTCGTGTGGAGGGAGCATACGGTTCATTATGTCCTGGAAGTTCATGAGATTCTCCAAAAAATGGTTAAAACCAAAAACGTCAATTTAGCTTAATTTTTTTATATGAAACCTTTTCCTTGAATTTGTCGGACACACTACAAGTATGTGGAACTGATATAGTTTCGGCGGTTTGTTCATCCAACAAACTGAAGTCAAGCTCTACTCCCTGACATCCAGTGTGGTCTGGTTTTTCTAACCATCCGCTTTCCTCTTTATGCAAGATGACTATATTGCAGTTTGATGTTAGTTTGAAAAAAGCGACCATGTCCCAACCACTTATATCCATTTCATCTCCATCTCCCCCGGAAGCTCTTATCCCTATCAAATAGCCCCCATTGGCCAGTGCCATAACTTTCATCGAGGTCCAATCAGCGTTGTAATGACTGTCCCTATTCATCAGATTTATGCCTCGATAACATGCAGGCATTTCAAATTTGTCATTGTCAAACCTGGCAATAATTACATTGCCTTTGTAATCGTTATTTCTCGGCCAATCGAACAATGCAATGGTGTAAGGCTGATTTTCTACCTTCATCACCATCTGAATATTTGCCAAACCCACGATATTTTCCTGAATACCATCGACAGCTTCATGAGGTGTTAGCGTGATATTTGAATTGCCGTTGTGAGTAACTAAGTAATTTCTGTCATTAATGGCGCTATAAACCCTTAGCGTATCCAGTATTTCCTTTGGCAAACCCTGCGCCCCATCCAATTCAGCCAACAACAATTTATTTCTATCGAACAATGCTTTTGTCAGGTTTGCGCCTTGTAGATCAGTTAAATATAGACTCGCAACACGCAGATCAGTACCTCGAAGATCTTTATTACTTAAGTCCTTTCCTTCAAATCTGCAGTGCCTTAAATCCGTATATGGCTTAGGGTCTGCGCAATTTCCTTTGGGTAAAGGCACCGCAGTGGCTGAGCCCATGATTGTGATAAAACTAAAAAACAACCCCACTGTAATGGATGTACTGTTAACTTTCTTCATGCTCTTTCCCTCCACATTTCATTGTTCGCAACCGCTCTGGTTTGCATATTCGCCCTTGCGACTCTCCGTTCCACATTGTTTCCAACAATTCCGCTCTCACTTATATGCTAACCATGTACCCCTCCCTCAACTCCCTGCTTGGTCTGATCGTTTAAATCACTCACCGCACTCAATGATCCCTGCCCTATCCACACCACTTCATCCACCAGCAGGTTCTTCGGCATTGCGTGGGTGATGAACAGCATCGAGACTTTTCCCTTGAGCTGGTTAATGGTCGTGGCGAAGTGTTCGGCGGTGTTTGAATCCAGGCTGCTGGTGGCTTCGTCGAAGACGAGTATCCTGGGTTGCTTGATCAGTGCGCGTGCGATGGAGAGGCGCTGCTTCTGCCCACCGGAGAGTCCGACACCGCGTTCGCCGATCTCGGTCTGGTAGCCTTGCGGTAGTGCCTCGATGGCGCTGTGAATCTCGGCCATCTTGCAGCACTGCACGATCTGGTCGAAGGTGGTGTGCGGGTTGGCCATCATGAGGTTGTCGTAGATGGTGCCGGAGAAGAGCACGGTTTCTTGCAGCACGACGCCGAAGTAGTGGCGCAGTTCGTTGGCTGACAGGTAGCGGATGTCGTTGCTATCGATCTTGATGGTGCCGCTGGCAGGCTGGTAGAAACCCTGCAGGAGTTTGGTGAGGGTGCTCTTGCCGGAACCCGATGGCCCCATGATGGCAACGACCTTGCCTGGAGCGACCTTGAGATTGAAATTCTGGTACAGGAAAGGCCTGTCTTCGGCATAGCGGAAGCTCAGGGCTTCGATGTCGATATGGCCTTTGCCTTCGCGCATGCGGCTGGGCAGCACCGAATAGGGTTCAACCGGGGCGTTCATGATGTCGCCGAGACGTTGCACGGACATGTTGGCCTGCTGGAATTGTTGCCACAGCCCCACCAGCCGCAGCATGGGTTGGGAGATTTTGCTGGCGTACATCTGGAAGGCGATAAGCATGCCGATGGAGAAGTCGCTGCTGTTCATCACGGTATAGGCGCCCACGACCAGGATGAGCAGGGTCATCATTTGTTCGAGGCCATTGGAGACGACGTTGTAGGTGTTGCCGATCTGGCGGACGTTGAAGCCGCAGCGCAGGTATTCGGCCAGGTAGTCGCTGTAGCGCGCATTGAGCTGGGGTTCCATCTGCAGGCTCTTGACGGTTTCCAGTCCGCCAACGTATTCGGTGGTGAAGGCTTGGTTGCGCGCACCAAGCATGAATTGTTCGTTCAGTTTGGTTCTAAACATTGGCGCGACGATGATGCTCATGATCACGATCAGACTCATGATGGCCAAGGCGATGCAGGTCAACAGCAAGCTGTAGTAAAGCATCATGGCGAGGAAGATCAGCAGGAACGGAAAATCCAGGATCAGCGTGACGGCGGCACTGGCAATGAATTCTCGTATGGTTTCGACGCCGTGCAGGCGGGCGGCGATGACGCCGGTCGGACGCTGTTCGAAGTAACGCGGCGGCAGCTTGAACAGGTGCTCGAACACTGCATGACCCAGCACGGCATCCACCCGGTTTCCGGTATGCAGGATGAGGTACTGGCGGACCCAGGAGAGCAAGGCAGAGAAGACCATGAACACGGCCAGTGCGATGGCGATAGCGATCAGGGTGCTCTGAGTGCGGTGGACGACGACCTTGTCGATAATCGCCTGGGTGAATAGCGGCGTCACCAAGCCCAACAGCTGAATGATGAGGGAAGCGATAAGCACGTCGCGCCAGATGCGCTTGTGCTTCAGCAGTTCCGGGATGAACCAGTTGAAGCCGAATTCGGCTTGCTTGTTCAGTATGCTATCGGGATCCATGATGCCCTTGGTTTCGAGAGCTAGTTGGAAGGCTACACCTGCAAAACGTGTAGCGAACTCCACCTGAGTCATAGCCTTGGGAGTGTTGGTACCGACCTCGAACAGGATCAGGCTCTCGGTAGTCATCTGCACGACAATGGCAGGATGGAATTTACGCGGTAGGCTAGATGGTTCTATTGGCGACATGCGGGCACCTGCCCCTGCTGTGCCGGTTGACACTTCTATCTTGATGTGCGGCGCGCTGAGTTGTTCGTTCGCTTCAGGCTGAACGTCTTCGTCGAATGACTGCTTGACCTGTTCGACCTCGTTCAACACGACAAGGCATGGCATGTTTAGGACGGGCAACGTAGCGCTATCGCAATCGCGGCGCTTGATGCGGAATCCCAAAGCACGTGCAGCATGGATGAAAGAATCCGAGGTATAAGGTGGGGGAAATTGCTTGGCTAGCAGTTCAGCATCGAAGGGCTTGCGGTTCAGGGCGCAAAAGCTGCCCATGACCCAAACTACATCTTCCAGCCTGAAGATTAACTTAGGCGCATGGCAGGAGGGTTCCCGCGACAGGCTATTAGATACGATCTTGAGCAGCCGGCGCGGCATAAGATAGTCACTTCATGAGCGATGCAAATGACATAAGAAACTTTGATGGCTTTCACCATAGGGTCTCTCGACAAATTTATATGTATACACGCTCACACTCCCGCCCTTAAAAACCATTTCAGAATAATGGCAATACCTTACCCGAACACAATTGTTAAAACAACGTTAAATTTTGCATATGCATTTTCCTTTTTCGTAGCTGAGTAAATAGTAAAAATCCTTATGAAATAAGGATTAAATAGGATATAGACCACTTATGAGCATTCCCGATCAAACTACACGGGAACCCGATAGCATCTAGCAAAGCAATACAGCGGTATTAAGTCAGTTGAATTGTTACAACAAATAAAAGGTATCCGGAACTTGTGATTGGTAAGTCTGTTTTCCCATCGCCTTGCAATTAAATGAAAAAGCGGAATTAGTGACTGATGCGAATTCCCTTATCAAGTATATTGGTTCGGAATATTTACAACCTTATGTAGTAACTGCGCAAAAGGATGGTTTGCAATTTGATATACCAAGTGAGTACGAAAAATTGACATTGCATCACGGCTGAGCTTGACAATATTAAAGCAGCACCTTAATATTAAAAAGCTGCTTTAATATTTAGGTGCAGATTTAATATTTACATGCTGATTAATAATAATGAAGATTATCGTTAAAGCCCGTGTTGGCATATCGAATGTTCGCGATCTGCGCGCAGATCTGCTGACTGCCGCTTATGAATACATCGAAGGCAAAACCGGTACAACATTGATTCTCCAGGGCTGCAAGCTCTCCCCAAACAGGTTGAGCGAAGAGCGAAGGCTGTTTGCAATGTTGGCTCCCGAGGCCGCTGAACACGTTAGCATCTTAGTCCAAGACGAAAACAATAAGATCGATGTGGCGTCCGGCCTTTTGAAAGATGGGAGTTCGCAAGAGATTAATAATATTTCGATTCGACCAAAGCGAGCGCCAGGAGTTGGGCGCCACAACGTCAACAACATCTTGCTGCTCAATTGGCTCGATGGACTTGGGCCGCAGACGATCAAATCCATCTCTGAAGCGAGTGGCACGAGCTATCCAACAACGGCTGCAGCCATCAGCATACTCGCCGATCAAGACTTACTCAATGTGAAAAAGGACCGCAGCATCTCGCTCAAGTATTTTCCTATCGAACAGTGGCGACAATGGATCGCCAGCGGGTTTGAGCACAGAAAATCAGCACGCTTTATCGACCGGAGCGGACAGCCTCGACCGCCAAGCAGCTTGATTAAACGTTTGCAGAAACTCGGACGGGATGACATTGCGATATCTGGGATTGAGGGCGCTCGCTTCTATTATCCCGATCTCGATCTGTCAGGTTCATTGCGCCTCGATTTGGTAATCAATGGCAACCATGGGTCTGACCTGGGGTTTGTAAAGAAGATAGACCCCGCACTAGAACTCTCGAACAACAAATTCCACAAGGCCGATCTTGTTATCCACTTTCTTGATCGTCCAAAAACGCATTTCAAGCAGAATGGCGAACTATTGATTGCCGACCCTTTGGAGTGCCTCGCCGATTTGTACAATATGAAGCTGGACCAGCAAGCTGATCAAATGCTCCGTTTTCTGAGCGAACGTAAGAAGGTAGTCCATGCATAGCATTTCCCCAGATCATGTTTTGTGGCAGATATCTAAATCACTTCAGCCGGAAGATTTAAACTCTATCATCGTTGTAGGAAGCCTCGCGGCGGGATATCACTTTTTCGGCGAATCCCCGGAAGGACAGTTACGTACAAAGGATGCCGACTGCATGGTCTTGACAGAAAAAGCTGTCATCGTTGCAACAAATATCGCCGACAAGCTTTTTGCCAATAAGTGGAAATTGCGGACTGATGGTGATTTCGGCACGCCGGGCAACGCCGACACGCCTGACGATCAGCTACCTGTTGTGCGTTTATATCCGCCAAACGAAAAGGAATGGTTCCTCGAATTATTGTCCTGCCCGAGTGATGGCACTATCAGCAAAGGACGCGAATTTAAGCGTCTGGTGACTTCGCAAGGTCACTTCGCACTTTGCGCCTTCGGCTATTTTGCGTTGCTCGAATACGAGCCATTGGAAACCCAATACGGCATCCGGCTTGCCAGTCCTGAGATGATGGCGCTCTGCAACTTGTTGCATCACCCGACAATCGGACCAGTAATCATGAAAGAGGAGTTTTACGGACGTTCGATCAAGAGGTCAAACAAAGACCTTGGACGTGTACTGGCGTTGGCTTACCTGACAAACGAACGCGATCCGGACGCACTTCTTGAGTGGGCAGACAAGTGGCGTAGCGCATTGATCGAAAAATTTCCGTCAGACGCAGCCGAGTTGATGATGCGTGCTGGCAGTGGCATTCGCGCACTACTCGCCAGTGATGTCGATCTGGCTGATGCACTTTTCACCGCCGAAGTTGGGTTGTTGGCGTCAAGGAAAGTCGATCTCGAAGCCTTCAGAGTAACCGGCGAGCGCGTTATAAGCGACGTGATCGACCGAATCGAATACCTCTCAAAGGTGCCGATCCCAAAATGAGCACGCTGATACTTCATCAAACTGCTCTGTTTGCGCAATTGCAACATAAGACCCGTATGCGCTCAGAAGCAGACATAGAATCATTTGCAAATGGTTACACTAAGGGACGCCAACCGGCCAATAGCCGTCGTTCGCGGGTGTCCTCCAATTAGGATAAATATGAACGATAAAAGAAGTCTATGCGCATGCTGGCAATGAAAATACGAACATTCGTTGTGTTTACATTCCTGTTCTGCGGACTGATTTCAGCAGTCAGCGCCACGGTACCCTATCTTTTTCAGAAAAGATATAGACCTTTTAAATGACGCTTCGCGTTATCTTTCTTGGTGCGGATTCCGGACATTCGATCCACTGCCGCGAATCGATCTGCATATCATTTGAGATTCATGCATGATTTTCAGCGCGGTCAGGTGCGCTCTGCTTCGCTATTTGGATGGCCAGCGCAACGCCCGGAACGACGACGCGCTCACGTAACTCAACAACTGGAAACCGGAAGTAATCGAGGAAGTTGCAAGAAAGAATACCCGGCGAGCGAAGCGAACTACTCTTGCAAAAAATAAAGCACAGGAAAAATTTCCTGTGCTTTATTTTAACTTGCCGATATCAATTTTAAATTTGATCAAGCCATTGATACCGATGACTTGATTAACATGGTGCGGAGCAAGGGACTCGAACCCTCACGTCCTTACGGACACAGCCACCTCAAGGCTGCGCGTCTACCAATTCCGCCAACCCCGCATGTTTCTAGAATCTCTTGTTATTTTGGTATTTGCTGCGATTTGGAATCATTCGATTCAGCTGCAGGAGCAGGTGCTGCCTGCTGTTGCAGCGTTTTTACGTCCACCTTATCGATCACGCCCTGCTCTTTAGAGGGGCGCGAATACAAATAAGTCAACGACAGACTGGTGATGAAAAATATCGTCGCCGCCACTGCCGTGCTACGGCTTAAAAAATTGGCAGAACCGCTGGAACCAAACAGACTGCCGGCAGAGCCGGAACCGAACGCCGCGCCCATGTCTGCACCTTTGCCGTGCTGGATCAGCACCAGGCCAATCAACACAACTGCAGTCACTACATGTACCACCCAAACTAAAGTTTCCACACACCACCCCGGAACAATTGAATCATTAAATATCCTGCTACTGGCCTGCGCGACAGATGCCCAGGAATTCCTCGGCAATCAATGCTGCGCCACCGATCAATCCGCCATCGATGTCAGCCTTGGCGAACAGCTCCGGCGCGTTAGCCGCTTTCACGCTGCCGCCGTACAGTATGATCAGGTTTTGAGCCACCAGTGCGTCGTGCCCTGCCACACGCTGCCGAATAAAGGCATGCACCGCTTGCGCCTGCTCGGGCGAAGCCGTTTTGCCGGTCCCGATCGCCCATACCGGCTCATAAGCCACGACCGCTTTTTGCAACGCTTGTGCGCCGAACAAGGCAATCACCGCATCCAGTTGTTCTGCAACCACTGTTTCGGTTGCTCCGCTTTCGCGCTGCTCCAGCGTCTCACCCACGCACAGAATGGGAATCAACCCGGCCTGCTGAGCCGCAGCGAACTTTTCCGCGACCAGGCGACTGCTCTCACCATAGATATTGCGGCGCTCGGAATGACCGACGATCACATAAGCGCACCCGAAATCCGCCAGCATGGCTGCGGACACCTCGCCCGTAAAAGCACCCTTTTCAAGCTGGTGGACGTTCTGAGCCCCCCATTTAACTGGCGAACCTGCTAATTCCTGCTGTAGTTGCGCCAAGTAGGGAAAAGGCGCACAGACGGCGACATCCACACGGGATAATTGCGCCACACCACTCTTCAAGGCGGAGAGCAACGACCCGTTCTGAGCCAGCGAGCCATGCATTTTCCAATTACCGACCACCAATTTACGACGCATCAGAGCTAACTTCCGCCTTTGACCGAAGGCGGCGATACTACCGATGAAAACTTAAATGGTCAATCCGAACGCTACGTCATTGAATTGCCATAGGGTTCCCTCTCCAGCCCATCGCATCGCTGTATTGCGTCACAATATGTAATAATTGTGTAACAAACGAACACTAAGATTCGACTCGGCCACAAACCTAACGAACATTTTACTTTGGGAGAATCCGAAATGAGCAAACTGAGTCAAATTTTAAGTGGCATCGGCCTGTCGGCAGCCCTGCTGACAGCCGGTGTTGCATATGCCGGCGACATCACCGGCGCAGGTGCAACTTTCCCTTACCCGATCTATGCCAAATGGGCAGAAGCCTATAAGGCACAAGCCAACATCGGCATGAACTATCAGTCCATCGGTTCCGGTGGCGGCATCAAGCAGATCGAAGCCAAAACCGTTGATTTTGGCGCATCCGACATGCCCCTCAAGCCGGAAGATCTGGAAAAGAATGGCCTGATGCAATTCCCCACGGTGATGGGCGGCGATGTGCCGGTATACAACCTGAATGATGTTGGCGCAGGTGAGCTCAAGTTCACCGGCCCTTTGCTGGCTGATATCTTCCTCGGCAAAGTCACAAAATGGAACGATCCGGCCATTGCCGCCATCAATCCTGGAGTAAAACTGCCAGATCAAGACATTACGGTTGTTCATCGCTCGGATGGCTCTGGCACCACCTTCATCTGGACAAACTATCTGTCTAAAGTCAGCTCGGAATGGAGCAAGAAGGTCGGCGAAGGTACTGCGGTGAACTGGCCTGTTGGTACCGGCGGCAAGGGTAACGAAGGTGTTGCCTCGTATGTGATGCGCCTGAAAGGCTCCATCGGTTACGTAGAATACGCCTATGCATTGCAAAACAAGATGGCCTATGGCCAGCTCAAGAACAAGGATGGGCGTTTCGTCAAACCGGAAGACACTTCCTTCAAGGCTGCCGCTGCAAATGCGGACTGGAGCAAGGCACCTGGCATGTACCTGCTGCTGACCGAGCAGGCCGGCAAAGACAGCTGGCCCATCACTGGCGCAACCTTCATCCTGATGCACACAACCCAGGACAAGCCGGATTCCGCCAAAGAAGTGCTGAAGTTCTTCGACTGGGCTTATGAGAATGGCGACAAGCTGGCTGCGGATCTGGATTATGTCCCCATGCCGGATAGCGTCGTGAAGCTGATACATGCCGCCTGGAAAGCACAGATCAAGGATGCCTCCGGCGCAGCACTCTGGAAGTAAGCCACACGTTCTAAGCTATAATTGCGGGGGCTATAAACGCCCCCGCAATTTTTCAACCTCCACTATATTGAATTATGTCGACGTTCCTACGTGAAACGCACTTTAAGCGACAAACCGTGTTCGATCTGCTGTTTCGCAATCTGACGCGACTTGCTGCGTTCACCGTATTGGCCTTGCTGGCGGCCATCATCGGTTCGTTGATCGTTGGCAGCATGCCTGCCATCCATGCCTTCGGTTTCAACTTCCTGTTCAGTGCCGACTGGGACCCGGTCAACGACAAATTTGGTGCGTTGATCCCCATCATCGGTACACTAATTACTTCGGGTATCGCGCTAGTGATCGCGATCCCGGTCAGTTTCGGCATTGCCATCTTCCTGACTGAACTTTCTCCCAACTGGCTACGCCGCCCGCTGGGCATCGCGGTCGAATTGCTGGCCGGCATCCCCAGCATCATCTACGGCATGTGGGGACTGTTCATTTTCGCCCCCTTGTTCGCCGATCACGTCGAGCCGTGGATCAACAAGCATATCGGCACCCTGCCGCTGATCGGCCCATTCTTCTCCGGCCCGCCGATGGGCATCGGCATGCTCACCGCTGGGATCATCCTGGCGATCATGGTGATCCCGTTCATCGCCTCGGTGATGCGGGACGTATTCGACGTCGTGCCGGCGATGCTGAAAGAATCGGCCTACGGCCTGGGCTCGACGACCTGGGAAGTGATGTGGAAAGTCGTATTGCCCTACACCAAGATCGGGGTGGTCGGCGGAATCATGCTCGGCCTGGGCCGTGCGCTGGGCGAAACGATGGCGGTAACCTTCGTCATCGGCAATGCACACGATTTCACCAAATCCCTGCTGATGCCCGGCAACAGCATCTCCTCGGCTCTGGCCAACGAATTCACCGAGGCGGTTGGCAGCTTGTACACGTCCTCGCTCATCGAGCTCGGCCTGATCCTGTTCTTCATCACATTCGTTGTCCTTTCGCTCGCCCGCCTCATGCTGCACAAACTGGCGAAGCGCGAGGGTCATGGGGCCTGACATGCTGGATCTGTATACTCGCCGCCGCATCATCAACGCCGTCAGCCTGGGCATCTCGGTGCTGGCGATGCTGTTCGGACTGTTCTGGCTGGTCTGGATATTATGGACGCTGGTGGACAACGGCTTGCCCAGCCTGCTGGGCATGCATGTGTTCACCCAGACCACGCCACCGCCCGGCAGCAGCGGCGGATTGATCAATGCCATCTGGGGCAGCGTGATGATGACTGTTGTCGGAATCCTGATGGGCACGCCGATCGGCATCCTTGCCGGCACCTATCTGGCCGAATTCGGCCAGCGCGGCTGGCTGGCCCCGGTCACGCGCTTCATCAACGACATCCTGCTGTCCGCACCTTCCATCGTCATCGGCCTGTTCGTATATGAAATGTACGTGGTCAAGGTTGGCCACTTCGCGGGTTGGGGCGGCGCGTTCGCACTCGCCATCCTCGTCATCCCGGTGGTCATCCGCACCACCGAGAACATGCTGCGCCTGGTACCGAACAGCTTGCGCGAAGCTGCCGCCGCCCTGGGCACCCCGCAGTGGAAAGTCATCAGCTTCGTCACCCTGCGCGCCGCCCGCGCCGGGATATTGACCGGAATATTGCTGGCCATCGCACGCATCAGCGGAGAAACCGCCCCGCTGCTGTTCACCGCCTTGAACAACCAGTTCTGGAGCAACAACATGAACCAGCCGATGGCCAATCTGCCGGTGGTCATCTTCCAGTTCGCCATGAGCCCCTATGAAGACTGGCAACACCTCGCGTGGGCAGGCGCACTGCTCATCACCCTGAGCGTGCTGACACTGAACATCGTTGCTCGCGTATTATTCCGCCAGAAGGCGAATACACAATGAGGATCCAAGAAATGACAGCCGATCAAATCATCTCCGCACCCAAAGTGATTGTGCGCGATCTGAATTTCTACTACGGTGCAGACCGCGCGCTGAAGGATATCAACCTGGTCATCCCGGAGAAGATGGTCACCGCGTTCATCGGCCCCTCCGGCTGCGGCAAATCCACCCTGCTGCGCACGTTCAACCGCATGTACCAGCTCTATCCCAAGCAACGCGCCACCGGCGAAATATTGCTGGATGGAGAGAACCTGCTGGACAAGAAACAGGATCTGAACACCCTGCGCGCCAAGATCGGCATGGTGTTCCAGAAGCCGACCCCTTTCCCGATGTCCATCTACGACAACATCGCCTTCGGCGTGAAGCTGTACGAGAGCCTGAGCGGCCACGAGATGGAAGAGCGCGTCGAATGGGCGCTGAAGAAGGCGGCACTCTGGAATGAGGTAAAAGACAAGCTGAAGCAAAGCGGCACCGGACTCTCCGGCGGCCAACAGCAGCGTCTTTGCATCGCCCGCGCCATCGCCGTCAAGCCGCAAGTGCTGCTGCTGGACGAACCGACCTCGGCGCTCGACCCCATCTCCACCGCGCACATCGAAAAGCTCATTGACGAACTGAAGAAGGACTTCACCATCGTCATCGTCACCCACAACATGCAGCAGGCGGCCCGCATCTCCGATTTCACCGCCTACATGTATCTGGGCGAACTCATCGAGTTCGGCGACACCAGCAACGTGTTCACCAATCCGAAGCGGAAAGAGACGGAAGACTATATTACCGGCAGGTTCGGCTAATCACCCGCCCCGGTTAATGCAGTTCAAACAGGAACGCCGAGCAATGCTCGGCGTTCCGCTTTTCATCTCCAGGTTCTTCCTGTTGCGAATACCTACCCTGCGACTCCCCTGACCGCTTCGGCGATCCTCTCCGCCCACTGCTTCACCTGCACACCATCCTCCCCTTCCACCATCACCCGCAGCAACGGTTCGGTCCCGGACGGACGCAGCAATACGCGCCCTTTTCCTTCCAATGCGCGTTCGGCTTTCGCCACTTCGGTCTTGACTGCCTGCCGCTCCATGAGCTCGGCCGCCTTGCCTGCGATCTTCACGTTGATGAGCACTTGCGGATACATGTGCAGGTCGCCAGCCGCTTCGGCCAATGTTTGCTGCTTCATGCGCAGGGCACAAAGCACCTGCAGTGCAGAAACGATGCCGTCGCCGGTACTGTGCTTGTCCAGGCAGATGATATGCCCGGAGTTTTCGCCGCCAAGCTGCCAACCCCGCTGTTGCAACAGCTCCATCACATAGCGATCGCCCACCTTGGCGCGCGCGAACGGGATGCCCAGCTTCTGCATGGCATGCTCGAATGCCAGATTGGTCATCAACGTGCCCGCCACGCCACCGTGCATCGTGCCCAGTGCCTGGCGATGTCTGGCGATAATATAAAGCAGCTGATCTCCGTCGTAGAGCTTGCCGGCAGCATCTGCCATGATGAGGCGGTCGCCGTCGCCGTCGAGGGCCAGACCGATGTCGGCCTGGTGTTCGACCACGGCTTTTTGCAGGTTCTTGGGGGCCGTCGCGCCATAGCCATCGTTGATGTTCTTGCCGTCCGGCTGCGCACCGATGGCAACGACATCCGCACCGAGTTCGTGGAACACATTGCGCGCGATATGATAGGTCGCGCCGTGCGCGCTATCCACCACGATCTTGAGGCCGCGCAGGTTCATGTCCGCCGGGAAGGTGCTCTTGCAGAATTCGATGTAGCGTCCGACCGCATCATCGATGCGCTTGGCCTTGCCCAATCCTTCCGACGGGTTGGTCAGCATCGGGTTGTCCAGTTCGGCTTCGATTGCCGTCTCGACTTCGTCCGGCAACTTGGTGCCGCTGCCGGAGAAGAACTTGATGCCGTTGTCGTCGAACGGGTTGTGCGAAGCTGAAATGACGACGCCGGCTTGCAGGCGCAGTGCGCGCGTCAGATAAGCCACCGCCGGGGTCGGTATCGGGCCGCCCAGATAGACGTCGATGCCCGCAGCGATGAGCCCTGCTTCCAGTGCCGATTCGAGCATATAGCCGGAGATCCGCGTGTCCTTGCCGATCAGGACCGCCGGACGCTCGCTCTGGGAATGCTCGGCTTTCGCCAGTACCTTGCCTGCGGCGTAGCCCAGGTTCATCACGAATTGCGGCGTGATGGGATGGACCCCCACCCGTCCGCGCACGCCATCGGTGCCGAAATACTTTCTGCTCATCGTTCGCCCTCGTTCACTGCATGCCAGATCTTCAATGCGTCCACCGTCTCTCGTACATCATGCACTCGCACAATGGCTGCGCCGCGCTGCACTGCCAGCAATGCCGCAGCCACACTCGCCGCCAGGCGTTCATTCACATCGCGTCCGGTAATCGCCCCCAGCATGGATTTGCGCGACAGTCCCGCCAGCAAAGGCACCCCGAGCGACGCAAATCCGGACAATCCCCGCAGCAGTGCCAGATTATGCGCCAGCGTCTTGCCAAAGCCAAAGCCCGGGTCGACCACGATACGCTCGCTCGGCACGCCAGCCGCCTGCAGCAGCGCAACGCGTTCGCGCAAAAAGGCATGCACCTCAGCGACGACATCCGCGTAATGCGGCTGTTGCTGCATGCTCCGCGGCTCGCCTTGCTTGTGCATCAGGCACACTGCCGCATCGCTTCCGGCCAACACCTCCAGCGCCCCGTGCGCCTGCAAGGCGTTCACATCGTTGACCAGGCTCGCACCGGCCGCCAGCGCAGCTCGCATCACGCCGGTTTTGCAGGTATCGATGGAGATCGGGACCGGAATGCCCCGCAATCCTTCGATCACCGGCAGCACGCGATCCAGTTCCTGCTGTTCGCTCACAGCATCAGCTCCCGGTCGTGTGGATTCGCCACCGATATCCAGGATATCGGCCCCATCCGCCACCAGCTGTTGCGCATGCTCGATGGCGGCATGGACCGACGCGTGGCGCCCGCCGTCGGAAAACGAATCGGGAGTGACATTCACGATGCCCATCACCAGCGGGCGCGCGAGATCGAACTGGAAGTCTTTGCAACGAAGCATAAAAGAACGGGGGCGAAAGCCCCCGTGGTCTGGTTAAACGCCTTCGGCGTGCTGATTGGTCGCCGGCGCCGTAGGGGTCTCGTCCTTCGGCGGCTCTGCCGCCTTGCTGCTCTGGGTCGGCTTGGGAGGACGCGGCGCATTGCCGGCCATGATGTCGTCGATCTGATCGGCATCGATGGTCTCCCATTCCAGCAGCGCCTTGGTCATGGCTTCAATCTTGTCGCGGTTCGCCTCGATCAGGCTGCGCGCGAGCGTATATTGCTGGTCGATGATACGGCGTATCTCCGCATCCACCTTCTGCATGGTCGCCTCGGAGATGTTCTTGTGCGTGGTCACCGAGCGGCCAAGGAACACCTCGCCTTCGTTCTCCGCATATACCATGGTCCCCAGTGCCTCGGACATGCCCCACTGGGTAACCATCTTGCGTGCCATGTCGGTGGCACGCTCGAAGTCGTTGGAGGCCCCCGTGGTCATCTGGTTCATGAACAGCTCTTCCGCAATACGTCCGCCGAACAGCACCGCAATGGTGGACAGCAGGCGCACCTTGTCCATGCTGTATCGATCTTCCGACGGCAGCTGCATGGTCAGGCCCAGCGCCCGGCCGCGCGGGATGATGGTAACCTTGTGCACCGGATCCGTCTTGGGCATCAGCTTGGCCACCACCGCATGGCCGGACTCGTGGTATGCCGTGTTGCGGCGCTCTTCTTCCGGCATGATCACCGATTTGCGCTCGGCGCCCATCATGATCTTGTCCTTGGCCGATTCGAAATCGTCCATCTCGACAAAGCGCTTGCTGCGGCGTGCGGCAAACAGGGCGGCCTCGTTCACCAGGTTGGCGAGGTCGGCGCCCGACATGCCCGGTGTGCCACGCGCCAGGATATCGGCCTTCACATCGGAAGCCACCGGCACTTTGCGCATATGCACCATCAGGATCTGCTCGCGGCCGCGAATGTCCGGCAACGGCACTACCACCTGGCGGTCGAAACGGCCCGGGCGCAACAGGGCCGGGTCGAGTACATCGGGACGGTTGGTGGCGGCGATGACGATCACACCGCTTGCGCCCTCGAAACCATCCATTTCCACCAGCAAGGCGTTCAGCGTCTGTTCGCGCTCGTCGTTGCCGCCCCCCAGGCCCGCACCGCGCTGACGGCCCACCGCATCGATCTCGTCGATGAACACGATACAGGGCGACTGCTTCTTGGCCTGTTCGAACATGTCGCGCACGCGCGCTGCGCCGACGCCGACGAACATCTCGACGAAATCGGAGCCGGAGATGGAGAAGAAAGGCACCTTGGCTTCACCTGCGATGGCCTTGGCCAGCAAGGTCTTGCCGGTACCCGGGCTACCCACCATCAGCACGCCGCGCGGGATGCGGCCGCCCAGATTCTGGAACTTGGAAGGATCGCGCAGGAAATCGACCAGCTCGGAAACTTCTTCCTTGGCCTCGTCGCAGCCGGCCACATCGGCAAACGTCACGCGCTCTTTGGCATCATCCAGCATGCGCGCCTTGCTCTTGCCGAACGAGAATGCGCCGCCGCCCTTGCCGCCCTGCATCTGGCGCATGAAGAACACCCATACGCCAATCAACAGCAGCATGGGGAACCATGATACGAAGATGTTCATGAGGAAGGACTGCTCCTCTTCGGGTTTGGCTTCGATCTTCACACCGTTCTTCAGCAGATCGGAGACCAGCCAGAGGTCGCTGGGTGCATAGCTGGTGATGCGCTTGCCATCGGTGGTGGTCGCCTTGAGCGCCCGGCCCTCGATGGTAACCTTTTCGATGTGGCCAGCTTTCACTTCCTCGAGGAACTGCGAATAATCCAGCTGCGCCTGCGCAGTCGACTGCTGGCGCGCATTGAATTGATTGAAGACGGTCATCAGCACCAGGGCCACGACCAGCCAGATTCCTACACTTTTGAATAGATTATTCACACATGCTCCTCATGAGCGGCAATACGAAGTTGCATTAAACACCGTCCGGGGTTATTACTCAAGCTTCCCCAACCCCACCAGATACTGCTCGCTGCTGCGATCGCGCGAGGCTTTAGGCTTGCGCACCACCACCTTGGCGAAGTGGCTGCGCATCAATTTCAGGTATTCCTCGAAACCGACACCCTGGAACACCTTGACCAGGAAGGCCCCGCCCGGCGCCAGATGGTTGACAGCGAAATCAAGCGCCAGTTCAGCCAGATGCATGGCGCGGGCCTGATCTGCAGAACTCACGCCGCTGATATTGGGCGCCATGTCGGAAATTACAAGGCCGATCCTGCGCCCTTCCAGCTTTTCTTCGAGCTGGGCCAGCACCCCGTCTTCCCGGAAATCCCCCTGGATGAACTCCACCCGCGGCAGCGGATGCAGCGGCAGCAAGTCCAGCGCGATGATGCGCCCCTGCGGTCCCAGCTTGCCGGCAACCACCTGGCACCAGCCGCCCGGCGTGGCGCCCAAGTCCACCACCACCATACCCGGCCTGATCAGATGGTCTTTCTCGTCGATCTCCAGCAATTTGTAGGCGGCACGGGAACGGTAGCCATCTTTCTGCGCCTGCTGCACATAGGGATCGCTCACATGCTCACGCATCCATTGTTTGCTGGTTTTGGAAGCCTTCATCGTTTAGAATCCGCGCCTTAAATCAAGAAGGTCAATATGTTGAATCTTTCCGTATCACAACGCCTCGAACTCAAGGGGCGCGCCCATGCCCTCAAACCCGTCGTCATCATTGGCAACGCCGGGTTGACACCTGCCGTGCTGGACGAGATAGAGCGCAGCCTGAAAAGCCACGACTTGCTGAAGATCCGCGTGATGAACGATGACCGCGAACTGCGCGAATCCATGCTGCAGGAGATTTGCGAGGTGCTGAAAGCCGGTCCGGTGCAGCATATCGGCAAGATGCTGGTGGTGTACCGGCCACTGCAGACCCCCATCGCCAAAACGCCCAAGCGCCCGAAAGGCAAGCAGCTCACCAAGAAGCAGCTCGCCAGCCGCAACTAGATATACTGCACATCGACGACTTCGTACTCCCGTATCCCGCCCGGCGCCTGCACTTCGGCAATATCTCCGCTGACCTTGCCGATCAGTGCGCGCGCGATGGGCGAGCCGATCGATATCTTGCGTTGCTTGATGTCGGCCTCGTCTTCCCCCACGATCTGATAGGTCACCACATCGCCGTTGTTGGTGTCCTCCAGGATCACCGTCGAACCGAACACGCAGCGGCCATCGGCATTGAGCGTCTTGGGATCGATGACCTGCGCGCTGCCCAGCTTGAATTCCAGTTCGACGATACGTCCTTCGATAAAGGACTGGCGTTCCTTGGCTGCCTCATATTCGGCGTTCTCCGACAGGTCACCCTGCGCACGCGCTTCCGAGATGGCGTTGATAACCGAAGGCCTGTCGACCGTCTTCAGGCGGTGCAACTCCTGGCGCAACAACTCCGCGCCGTTCACTGTCAATGGAACCTTACTCATGCTGCCCTTCCCCTCTTTTATTTTTCCAGGCGACGGTGCAGGGACTGCACGTCGTAGACCTGCAGCTCGGCCAGATGCTGCATGCCCAGACAGGCAGCGCGCGCGCCGGCGAGCGTCGTATAGTATGTCACTCGGCCTTGCAGTGCGGCATGACGGATCGAATACGAGTCACGCATCACCGACGGCTTGCTATCCACCGTGTTGACGATGAGATTGACCTCGCCGTTCTTGATCATGTCCACGATATGCGGACGCCCTTCGGCGACCTTGTTCACAATGCTCACGTCCACACCGGCAGCGGCGATGACCGAGCCGGTCCCGCGCGTCGCCAGGATGGTAAAGCCGAGCTGCTTCAGGGCACGTGCGACCTCCACCGAACCTGTCTTGTCCTCCTCGCGCACGCTGATGAACACCTTGCCGCTCTTCGGCAATTTCACGCTGGCGGCGAGTTGCGATTTCACGAACGCCTCGGCGAAGGTCTCGCCCACGCCCATCACCTCGCCGGTGGACTTCATCTCGGGGCCGAGGATGGTATCGACGCCGGGGAACTTGATGAACGGGAACACCGCCTCTTTTACCGAGTAATACGGCGGGATGATTTCCCGGGTCACGCCCTGCGCAGCCAGTGTCTGTCCGGCCATGCAGCGCGCAGCGATCTTCGCCAGCGGCACGCCGGTGGCCTTGGACACATACGGTACGGTGCGCGAAGCACGCGGATTCACTTCCAGCACATACACCGTCTCGCCCTGGATGGCGAACTGCACGTTCATCAGGCCGACCACATTGAGCGACTTGGCCATCGCCACGGTCTGGCGACGCAACTCGTCCTGCAGCCTGGCGGACAGCGAATACGGCGGCAGCGAACACGCCGAGTCGCCGGAGTGCACGCCGGCCTGCTCGATGTGTTCCATGATGCCGCCGATGATGACCTGCTTGCCGTCGGACACCGCATCCACGTCCACCTCGATCGCATCGTTCAGGAAACGGTCGAGCAGGATAGGCATGCGCTCGGGGTAGGTCTTGGACATCTCTTCGGCTTCGCGCATGTAGCGTTCGAGATCGGGTTGCGCATGGATGATCTCCATGGCGCGACCGCCCAGCACGTTGGAGGGGCGCATCACCAATGGGTAGCCGATCTCGGCTGCGCCGGCGACCGCATCGGCCACATTGCTGGCAGTACGGTTGGGGGGTTGCTTCAGTTCCAGTTCGCGCAACATCGCCTGGAAGCGTGCGCGGTCTTCCGCCATGTCGATCATGTCCGGCGTGGTGCCGATGATGGGCACACCGTTCCTGGCCAGACCGTGCGCCAGCTTCAGCGGTGTCTGGCCGCCGTACTGCACGATCACGCCGACGGGATTCTCCACCGCCACCACCTCCAGCACGTCTTCCAGCGTCAGCGGCTCGAAGTACAGGCGGTCGGAAGTGTCGTAGTCGGTCGAGACGGTCTCGGGGTTGCAGTTGAGCATGATGGTCTCGTAACCATCCTCGCGCATCGCCAGCGCGGCATGCACGCAGCAATAGTCGAATTCGATGCCCTGGCCGATACGGTTCGGCCCGCCGCCCAGCACCATGATCTTCTTCTTGTCGGAAGGCTGCGACTCGCATTCTTCCTCGTAGGTAGAATACATGTAGGCGGTGTTTGTGGAAAACTCGGCAGCGCAGGTATCCACGCGCTTGAACACCGGGCGCACGCCCTTCGCATGGCGATAGGCACGCAATGCCGCGTCATCCGTACCCAGCAACTTGGCCAGGCGCGCATCGGCGAAGCCGCTGCGCTTCAAGGTGCGCAATTCATCGGTAGACAGGCTTTCCAGCGTGCGGCCGGCCAATGCCTGCTCTTGGCGGATCAGGTCGGCGATCTGCACCAGGAACCAAGGGTCGATCTTGCTGACGTTGAACACCTCTTCCACGCTCATGCCGAGACGGAAGGCATCGCCCACCGCCCAGATGCGGTCCGGCCCCGGATTGCCGAGTTCGGACACGATGGCTTCGCGTTCGCCGTATTTGCTATCCAGGCCGTTGACGCCGACTTCGAGGCCGCGCAGCGCCTTCTGGAAAGACTCCTGGAAAGTGCGGCCGATGGCCATCACCTCGCCCACCGATTTCATCTGCGTGGTCAGGCGGTCGTTGGCCTGCGGGAATTTCTCGAAGGCAAAACGCGGAATCTTGGTCACCACGTAGTCGATGGTCGGCTCGAACGAGGCCGGGGTCGCGCCGCCGGTGATGTCGTTCTTCAGCTCATCCAGCGTGTAGCCGACAGCCAGCTTGGCCGCGACCTTCGCAATCGGGAAGCCGGTCGCCTTGGAGGCCAGTGCCGACGAACGCGACACGCGCGGGTTCATCTCGATCACCACCATGCGCCCGTCTTGCGGGTTGATGGAGAACTGCACGTTGGAACCGCCGGTCTCGACGCCGATCTCGCGCAGCACTGCCAGCGAGGCGTCGCGCATGATCTGGTATTCCTTGTCGGTCAGCGTCTGTGCCGGGGCGACGGTGATGGAGTCGCCGGTATGCACGCCCATCGGGTCGAGGTTCTCGATGGAGCAGACGATGATGCAGTTGTCGTTGCGGTCGCGCACGACCTCCATCTCGTATTCTTTCCAGCCGAGCAGCGATTCCTCGATCAGCAACTCGCGCGTGGGCGAAGCCTCCAGGCCGCGCT
Organism: Sideroxyarcus emersonii; assembly: GCF_021654335.1. Classification (NCBI taxonomy): domain Bacteria; kingdom Pseudomonadati; phylum Pseudomonadota; class Betaproteobacteria; order Nitrosomonadales; family Gallionellaceae; genus Sideroxyarcus; species Sideroxyarcus emersonii. The sequence goes on along the minus strand of NZ_AP023423.1, from coordinate 982,020 downwards.
CACAGATCTCGACGAACTCTTCGCGGTTGTAGGCGATGCCGCCGCCGCTGCCGCCCATGGTGAAGGACGGACGGATGATGGTGGGAAAGCCCATCATCTGCTGCACCTGCAGCGCCTCTTCCATGCTGTGCGCGATGGCCGAACGGGCCGAAGCCAGTCCGATACGGGTCATCGCCTGCTTGAATTTCTCGCGGTCTTCCGCCATGTCGATGGCCTCGCGCGAGGCACCGATCATCTCGACCTTGTATTTCTCCAGCACGCCATGCTTGGCCAGGTCGAGCGCGCAGTTCAGCGCGGTCTGCCCGCCCATGGTCGGCAGGATGGCATCCGGCTTCTCCTTGGCGATGATCTTTTCCAGCATCTGCCAGTTGATCGGCTCGATGTAGGTCGCATCGGCCATGTTCGGGTCGGTCATGATGGTGGCCGGATTCGAGTTCACCAGGATGACGCGGTAGCCTTCTTCGCGCAGCGCCTTGCAGGCCTGTGCGCCGGAGTAGTCGAACTCGCAGGCCTGGCCGATCACGATGGGACCGGCGCCAATGATCAGGATGCTTTTGATGTCTGTACGCTTCGGCATTTACTTCTTCTCCATCATCGCCACAAAGCGATCGAACAACGGGGACACGTCGTGCGGCCCCGGGCTCGCCTCGGGGTGGCCCTGGAAACAGAACGCGGGCTTGTCGGTCAGTTCGAAGCCCTGCAGCGTGCCGTCGAACAGCGAGACATGGGTAACGCGCGCATTCTTCGGCAGCGTCGCGCCGTCCACCGCAAAGCCGTGGTTCTGGCTGGTGATCATCACGCGTCTGGTCTGCATGTCCTGCACCGGATGGTTGGCGCCGCGGTGACCGAACTTCATCTTCACAGTCTTGGCGCCGCAGGCCAGGCCCATGATCTGGTGCCCCAGGCAGATGCCATACAGCGGAATGCCCACTTCGAGGAACTTCTTCGTCGCCGCGATCGCGTAATCGCACGGCTCGGGATCGCCGGGGCCGTTGGACAGGAACACACCGTCCGGCTTCATCGCCAGCACGTCCTCCGCCCTGGTCTTGGCCGGCACCACGGTGATACGACAGCCGCGCTCCGCCAGCATGCGCAGGATGTTGCGCTTCACGCCGAAGTCGTAGGCCACCACATGGAATTTCGATTCGACCGCATCGCGATAGCCGTCGCCCAGCTTCCATTCGCGTTGCTTCCATTCGTAAGGCTGGTCGCAAGTCACCACCTGTGCCAGATCCATGCCGGCGAGACCGGCGAAGCCGCGTGCGGCCTTCAATGCCGCCTCGACATCGTCGCCGGTGGCGATGCAGCCGTTCTGCGCACCCTTGGTACGCAGGATGCGCGTCAGCTTGCGCGTATCGATGCCGGCGATGGCGACCACATTGTTGGCCTTGAGGTATTCCGGCAGCGATTGCGTACTGCGGAAGTTGCTTACCGTCTGCGACAGGTCGCGGATGATCAGGCCGCTGGCAAACACCTGGCGCGACTCCACGTCTTCCGGGTTGCAACCGACGTTGCCGATATGCGGGTAGGTCAGCGTGACGATCTGCCGGCAATACGACGGGTCGGTCAGGATTTCCTGGTAGCCGGTGATGGAGGTATTGAACACCACCTCGCCGACACTGCTGCCGGAGGCACCGATGGCAGTACCACGAAACACTGTCCCATCGGCTAAAACTAGAATGGCAGGACTTGTTTGCGGCACCGGATGCTCCCTTGAACTGGACATAAAGAAGCGGGACGAACCGTGGTTCATCCCGCTTTTGGATTGCCGCGCATTATAGCCGAAACCGGCTATCCCATCAAATCGACCGCACCATCAGGCCCTCCACAGCATCCGTGCGGCGACTACAGGATCCTCGGCGTGGGCACACCGAGGTGGAAGCCTTGCGCGTAGTTCACCCCCATCTCCCGCAATGCGGTCATGACCTCTTGCGACTCGACGAACTCCGCCACCATCATCATGCCCAGATCGCGGCACATGCAGCTGAGGTTCTTCACCAGCGCGTGATCGATCCTGGAAACCAGGATGTTGCGAACGAAATCCCCATCCAGCTTGACGAATTCGAAATGCAGTTCGCGCAAGTAGTGGAAGGAGTTGTAGCCGCTGCCGAAATCGTCCAGGGCGAATGAGAAGCCGCTACGGCGCAATTCCGTCAGGAACTTGCGCATATGGGTCATGTCGCCGATGGCATCGCGCTCCAGCAATTCGAACACGATGTTCTGCGGAGGGATGCCCAGTTCCTGGCACAAATTGTCGGCGTACCCCAGCACGCCCCTCCCCTGTATCTCCTGCGACGACAGGTTGATGAACAGCTTGCGCGGGGCGCCGTTGCCGGTGATGTGCACCTTCAGGGTTTCCAGCGACTTCCGGATCATCACGCGATCCAGCTCGCGTCCCATGCCGTACTTCTCGATGGTCTCGATGAAGGCACCGGCGGAAATGGTTTCCCCGTTCGGCTCGACCAGCCGCGCCAGCGCTTCAAAGGCAAAGATCTCCCCGCTCTTGCAATCCAGGATGGGCTGGAAGTAAGGCTGGATATACCCCTTGTGCAAGGCCTCGCGCAGCTTTTCGGCATGGTCGCGCACGTGACGGCCCGTCTGTATCTTGTCCTCGACCTGCTCCACCGAGCATACGCTGTCCTTGCCGATGGACTTGGCGCGATACAAGCCGATATCGACCCCGGCCATCAGGTCGGAGATGTTCTGCGCATCCTTGGGATAGGCGATCAAGCCGATCGACGTAGTGATGTGGAATGTCTTGCCGTTGGGCGCTTCGAACTTGTGGTCGCGCAAGGCCATCCGCAATTTTTCCGCCACCTCGCGCGCGCCATCCTGGCTGGTCTCGGTGAGGATGATGGCGAATTCGTCGCCGCCGATACGCGTGGTGAGGTCGCCCTTGCGCATGGTGCCGCGCACGATTTCGGACACCGCCCGCAGGGTGGCGTCGCCGCACGGATGGCCATAGGTATCGTTGATATCCTTGAAATCGTCCAGGTCCAGCATCAGGATGGAAAATTCGTGCCGGTGCCGCTCCGAACGGTCGATCTCGTATTCCAGCATCTCGTTGAAATGACGCCGGTTGTGCAAGCCGGTCAGCGGATCGTGCGTGGAGTAATACTCCAGTTCGGCAAGCGTCTTGCTCAGCGCCTTGCTGGAACCGACCACCATCACCATCACGGCGAGGATGGAACGAATGACGCTGGCCTCCTGGGCCGTCAGTTTCTGCAGCGAGCCGTATGCCACACCCAGCACACCGGCCAGATTGAGCGCGTCGAGTTCCGGCACGCGCACGGTGATGAGGTCGATATCGCTCAGCGAATCCACCTTGGCATGCGCCGGCATCTCGAATTCCTCGGTGTCGATCAGCGTGTCTTCCGGCAAGCCCAGTTTGGCAAGCATCTCGCGCATGAGTTTGCCGCGTACGGATTCTTTCACTTCATGCGAATACTCCCCCAGGAAATACAGGTAGAGCGACAAGCCATGCTCTTCGGCAAAAGCGATGAAGAAGAAGTTGAACGGGAAGATGGAATGGAAGCTGGACAGGATCTCCTGAACGAACAGGCGCCACTGCGACACCTTCTCGTGCGAAATGATGATGTTTTCCAGCACATGGCTCTGCCGTTCCAGCAGATCCTTCTCCACCAGCGTGCCGGCGAGATTCTCCGCCGTCCTGTTGAAGTCGAGCATTACCCGCCTCAGGTGCTCGTCATTCACGTCCCATTGCCGCCGCCGCTCGCCCAGCAGCAGTTCCAGGGTCTTGTCCAGCCGCCCGGCCAGCGCCATGTCGCTGCGCAGGCGCGACTGGATCGCATCGCGATCCGCCTGGCTGATGTCGATCTTGTCCAGCAGCTGGATGCTTTGCGCATGTCCCGCATTGATCTCGGCATTGACGTCGTGCACCAGCGCACCGATGTTTTCCGCGAACAGCTGGGTGCGCGTCTGGTTTTCGATCAGTGCAGCGAAACGCTCCAGCACCTGCTGGCGCATCCCTTCGAGGTTCTGGGGCACCACGGAAAAGATGGGCAGCATGTCAGACCTGCCCGTCACCGGTCATCAGGTCGACGCCACATTGCAGCTCCTTGAACCAGGCCAGGAACTCCTTCACCGCCTTGCCGCGATAGACGGGACCGTGCTGTGGCGCGATCATGTCGATATCCAGCCTGGAGACACGCTCCACCCAGATGCGCGCTGCCCGGTTGGAACACATGTAGCGGCGATGAAAACCTTCGATGTAACGCAGGTGCGCGGCAAAATCGTCCACGAAGACATAATCCTTGTCCATCGGCAGCATGGCCGCACCGATATCGCCGCTGAACAATATCTTCGATGCCGGGTCGTAAACGTTGATCTGTCCTTCCGAATGCAGGAAGTGCGCAGGAACCAGTTTCAGTTCAAACCCGGGGCCGACTTCCCAATCCATGCCCCGATCCGGCACGCCCACGAACCGGCTCATGCCCTTGATGCCATAGTGGGGCAGGAAACGCAGCCATATCTCGGAAACATAGACCGGCGCCCCGGTCAGTTCCAGCCAGGTCGCCAGCCCGCCGACGATATCCGGATCCTGGTGCGAAAGCACGATCCCCTTCAACTGGGTGGGCGAGAGGTAGCGCAGCAACTCGGCCAGCACGCGCGGCATCACGCCGAATCCACCCGGGTCCAGCATCACCCCGGCATCCCCATGCTGGATCAGGTATTGATTGGAACGTACGCCGCCTTCCTCCCCCGGCTCGCTCTCGTTCAACAGGATGAAATTGTGATCCTCGCTACCGAACAGCACGATGTTGCGCATACTTCCCCCTATTTGAATGCCGCTTGTATTCGCGGTCTATTTCGAACTTCTCACATCCTCTTGCAACCCGTTCTCAATCTGCTCCACACGCGCCGGACTCTCCCAACCCTGGCAGCGAACTATCCGCCCAACGCCGCGCCACACCGTTTGCAGAACTTGTCCGCCTCCTCGCAGCTCGCGCCGCAACCGGCACAAGTGCGAGCCGGCTCCGCCGATCTGCGCTCGGTGAACAATGCGGTCAGCGACGCAGACTGATTCAGCACTGCCATGACCAGCCAGCCCGCGCACCCGAGGATGGCGACGATGAATATCCAGTTGTAGATATTGTGCAACGCAGTGTCCATCAGCGGTTTGAGCAGCAGGAGCATGACCGAGTAGGCCAGTGCGACGGCAACCAGACTCACCGCCGGCAGGATCAGATGCTGCATGAACGACCATTTCCCTTCATGCCGTTGCACGGCCATGGTGGCGCGCTGCCCGAGCACCCAGAACGCCGCCAGTGCCATGCCATACCCCAGGAACTCGACGATGTGGGAAGCGTTCAGTTTGCCTTCTATCGTGGTCTTCACGAACAAGTCCATATTGCCGAGCGCTGTCGCAAGGATGAGCGACAGCACGATCACAGCCACATAACGCCCCACCCAATCCCAGCCGGCAGCCGGCAATTTGTCTTTTTCCATGACGCATCCTTTTATTTCAGATCAAGTACGTCCTGCATGTCGTACAGGCCGGCCCCGTTAGTCTGGAGGAAGCGGGCCGCACGCAAGGCGCCCAGCGCAAAGGTGGCGCGGCTGCTCGCTTTATGGGTGATCTCGATACGTTCGCCGATGCCCGCATACAGCACCGTATGATCGCCGACGATATCTCCGCCGCGGACGGTGGCAAACCCGATCGTGGACGGATCGCGCTCGCCGGTGACGCCTTCGCGGCCATACACTGCGCATTTTTCAAGGTCGCGTCCCAATGTCCTGGCGATCACCTCCCCCATGCCCAGCGCGGTACCGGAGGGTGCATCGACCTTATGTCGATGGTGCGCTTCGATGACCTCGATGTCGTAGCCATTGGCCAGCACGCGCGAGGCGGTCTCCAGCAACTTGAACACCAGGTTCACGCCGACGCTCATATTGGGCGCGAACACGATGCCGATATCCTGGGCAGCCGCGCCCAGCTGGGCCTTTTGCTGCGCATTCAGGCCGGTGGTGCCGATCACCATATTGACGCCGTGTCTGCGGCAGATCTCCAGGTGGTGCAGAGTGCCTTCCGGCCGGGTGAAATCGATCAGCACATCGGCACCTTGCAGCGCCTGCTCGGCATCTGCCGTGATCGGGATTCCCGACGTGCCGCCAAGCACGGCAGCATCCTGCTTCAGCAATGCACTGCCGCCATGCTCCAGTGCGGCATGCAGCAGCAAATCGTCGGCCTGCGCCACGCACTCCAGCAACACCTTGCCCATGCGCCCGCCACTGCCGGCGATGGCAACCCTAATCTTTCCCATGATCGACCTCCTTCTTGGCCGCATCGGAGGATTCCAGCGGAGTGACATCGTCGATGCGCGTCAGCAGATCCTTGTCAAAATACAGGGTCAGGCGCTGCTTTTCCGTCACTTCGCCCCCCTGCCGGAGGCTGTAGTAATAATCCCAGCGATTGGCATGGTAGACGTCGGCGATCAGTGGTGCGCCCAGCAGCGCCTTCACCTGCGACTGAGTCATGCCGGGCTTGAGCTTGGCCCGCATCTCCTGAGTGATGAGGTTGCCCTGCCGTATCTCGACCTTGTAGGGCGTCAACTTGGGCAGGGAACCGGAACTGCACGAGGCGAGCAGCACGGAAACAAGAACGATATGGATACGCATGTGGGCTCTGATTTCGATCTGGCTTACATATTTAGAGGGCGGCATGATACCTCAAGCGGGAGCGCCGAGAAGCTCGGCCGCATGCTTGCGCGTGGTTTCCGTGATCTTCACCCCGCCCAGCATGCGCGCGATCTCTTCGATGCGCTCCGGCTCGCTCAATACACGGATGCTGCTCAACGTCTTCCCCGCATGCGCCGCCTTGCTCACCTGCCATTGCGCATCGGCCTGGGCCGCCACCTGCGGCAGATGCGTGACGCACATGACCTGGTGGCGCCTGCCCAGTTGCTTCAGCAGACCGCCGACGATCTCCGCCACGCGCCCGCCGATGCCGCTGTCCACTTCATCGAAGATCAATGTCGGCACGGTTGCCGCACGACTGGCCGCAACCTGGATCGCCAGGCTGATGCGCGAGAGTTCGCCGCCGGAAGCGACCTTGGCCAGGCTGCGCAAGGGCGTCCCCTGGTTGGCCGCCACCTGGAATTCCACCATTTCCAGGCCCTGGGCATTGCCTTCGTTCAATGGCAGCAAGGCCACGGAAAACTGCCCGCCCTGCATCGCCAGCGTTTGCATGGCGGCCGAGATCTCCCCGGAAAGGATTTGTGCCGCCGCGATGCGCGCTTCGCTCAGTTTCGCCGCCACTCGCAGGTATTGATTGCGCGCGGCTTCGTCCTGCCTGGCCAGTTCGGCCAGGTCGGCGCTGCCGCCGAGCTCGTCCAGGCGAGCAGCGATCCTTGCCAGCGCCTCCGGCAACTGCTCCGCCGGCACGCGGTATTTGCGTGCAGCCTCGACCACGTCCGCCATGCGCTGTTCCTGCTGCTGCAGGCGTTGCGGGTCTGCATCCAGCTTTTGCTGGTAATGGCGCAGCGCATACACCGCTTCCTGCAATTCGTTCTGCGCACTCTCCAGCATGGTCAGCGTGTCCTGCAGCCCGGCATCGAATTCCAGTCCGCCGCGCAAGCGCGAGGTCAATGCATTCAGCTGGGCCAGGCACGCCGTGTCGGATTCCGACAGCACCTCCACGCCAAACTGCGCCGTCTCCAGCAGGCTCGCTGCATGCGACAGCCGCGCATGCTCCGCTTGCAGCGCCTCCCATTCGGTGACGGTAAAATTCAGCGTTTCCAGTTCGCGCCGCTGGAACGACAGCAGTTCACGTTCGGCCGCGACTGCTTCGGCGTTCTGCTCCAGCTGCAGACGGCGGCGATGCAATGCCTGCCATGCTTTGAAAGCAGCAGCTACCTCTTCGGCCAACTTGCCCAGCCCCGCATGACTGTCCAGCAGATCGCGCTGCGCGTCGGCGCGCAGCAGCGATTGGTGCGCGTGCTGGCCATGGATATCCAGCAGCATCTCGCCCGCTTCGCGCAATTGCTGCAGCGTGGCGCTGCGCCCGTTGATGAAACCGCGCGAACGTCCGGCGGCATCCAGCGTGCGGCGCAACAAGCACGAGCCTTCGTCGCCGTCCAGTTCCTGTTCGCGCAGCCAGGCCTGCAGCAATGGCATGCCGGACACATCGAACTCCGCGGCAATCTCGGCACGCTCGCACCCCGCCCGCACCATGCCCGCATCGCCCCGTTCCCCGAGCGCCAGTGACAGGGCGTCGATCAGGATGGACTTGCCTGCCCCGGTCTCGCCGGTCAGCGCCGTAAAACCGGGGGGGAAATCGAGTTCGAGCGAGTCAACGATGACGAAATCGCGGATGATGAGATGGTTGAGCATTTATAACGTCTGGTTCCAGAGCAGTTTCTCGCGCAGAGTGCGGTAATAGCTGTGCCCTACCGGGTGCAGCAGGTGGACAGGCTCGATGTATCGCGATACGACCACCTGGTCGTGGCAGTTGAGATCGAAGTGCGTATGCCCGTCAAAGCGCACGCGCGCATCGGTCGCCCGATGCATCGATATCTTCAGCACCGAATCGCTCTTCAATACGATCGGGCGGTTGCTCAGGGTGTGCGGGGCAACCGGCACCAGCGCGATCAGGTCGAGCGAGGGATGCAGGATGGGGCCGCCGGCGGACAGCGCGTATGCGGTGGAACCGGTCGGTGTGGTCACGATCAGGCCGTCGGCACGCTGGTTGTAGAGATATTCGTCGTCGATGCGCACTTCGCATTCCAGCATGCTGCTGTTGTTGCCGCGATGTATGACCACGTCATTGAAAGCGAGCGAATCGAACATGTGCTTCTCCTCGCGCATGACGGAGGCGCTCAGCAGCATGCGTTTCTCGGTGACGAACTCGCCGCGCAGCATGCCGGATATGGTGCGCTGCATGGTGTCGATGGAAATGTCGGTCAGGAACCCCAGGCGCCCCTGGTTGACCCCGACCAGCGGGATGCCGAACGGCGCCAGCGTGCGAGCGACGTCGAGCAGGGTCCCGTCGCCGCCCAGCACGATCGCCAGATCGACCTTGCCGTTCATTTCCGCGAGCGTCAGCACGCCATAGGAATGATGCTCGATATGCTCCGCGGTCAGGCTATCCACCAGCACGTTCAACCCCATGTGCGCCAGAAAATCGGCCAGCTTGAGCAAAGGTTCGGCAATCTGCGGCGATTTGTATTTGCCGATCAGCGCGACGGTCTGGAATTGGGATTTCATGATGGCGGATTAAACCATAGGCGCGATTTAATGACAAAGCAGCAATGGTAGAATACGCGCCATGTTGAACGACCGCGCACAGATATTGCTCAAGACTCTGGTGGAACGCTACATCAGCGATGGCCAGCCGGTCGGCTCGCGCGCCTTGCAGCAGTTCTCCGGCCTGGAAGTCAGCCCGGCCACCATACGCAACGTGATGGCCGACCTCGAAACGATGGGCCTGGTCGCCAGCCCGCACACTTCTGCCGGTCGCGTACCCACTGCATTGGGTTACCGCCTGTTCATCGACAAGCTGATGGTGGTGCAGCCCCTGTCCGAGGCTCGCGTACAGCAGCTGGAAAGCCAGCTGCAACCGAGCAGCCCGACCCGCCTGCTGACGCAAGCCTCCAACCTGCTCTCCGACCTCACCCGCTTCGCCGGTGTCGTTGCCACGCCCAAGCGCGCCAGCATCACCGTGCGCCAGATCGAGTTCCTGCGCCTGTCCGAAAAGCGCGTGCTGCTGATCATTGTCATGCCCGACGGCGAGGTGGAGAACCGCGTGCTGGTGACGCACAAGGATTACAGCCAGGCGCAGCTCACCGAAGCCGGCAACTTCCTCAGCCAGCACTATGCCGATCTCGCCTTCGGCGACATCCACCAGCGGGTGCAGAACGAGTTGCGCCAGTTGCAGCACGACATGACCGCACTGATGAGCGCTGCGATGGCAGTCAGCGACGAAGCCATCGCGCGCAAGAACGAGGATTACGTGATCAGCGGCGAACGCAACCTGCTGCACATCAACGACCTTGCCGCGAACATGAACCAGTTGCGCAACCTGTTCAATGTGTTCGAAAAAAAGACCGAATTGTTGCAATTGCTGGATGCCGGCCGCCATGCGCAGGGAGTCCACATATTCGTCGGCAACGAATCCGGCCTGGCCGGCCTGGACGAATGCAGCGTGGTGAGCGCCCCCTACACGGCCGACGGGCAGATCGTCGGCACGCTCGCCGTGGTCGGCCCCAAGCGCATGAACTATGAGCGAGTCGTCCCCATCGTGGATATCACGGCAAAACTGCTCAGCAACGCCCTCTCACAACACTGAATCGATGATGCGCTACCACACGGAACCCACCCATACCCACGGCACACCGCAAAAAACCGGCATCCTGCTGGTCAACCTCGGCACCCCGGACGCACCCACACCGCAGGCGGTCCGTAGCTACCTCAAGGAATTCCTCAGCGACCCGCGCGTAGTGGAGATCCCCAGGCCGATCTGGTGGCTCATCCTCAACGGCATCATCCTCAACACCCGCCCCAGGAAATCCGCAGCCAAGTATGCGACGGTATGGATGAAAGAAGGCTCTCCGCTCCGCGTCCACACCGAAAAACAGGCCGCCCTGCTGCAGGGCTACCTTGGCCAGCGCACCCAAGCGCCGCTGGTGGTCGAGTTCGCCATGCGTTACGGCAACCCTTCCATCCCCAGCGTGCTGGACAAACTCAAGCGGCAGAACTGTCAGCGCATCCTGGTGGTGCCGATGTATCCGCAATACGCCGCCAGCACGACGGCCACTGCGAACGACGTGGTATTCGATGCACTGAAGCTGATGCGCAACGCCCCGGCCTTGCGCACCATCAGGAACTTCCACGACCGCCCCGGCTACATCAACGCGCTGGCAGGCAACATCAATGCATACTGGATGAAGCACGGACGCCCGGAAAAGCTGCTGATGAGTTTCCACGGCCTGCCGCAATTCACGCTGGACAAGGGCGACCCGTACCATTGCGAATGCCACAAGACCGGCCGCCTGCTGGCGCAGGAGCTGGGACTCACGCCGGAGCAATACGCAATCAGTTTCCAGTCCCGCTTCGGCAAGGCGGAATGGCTCAAGCCCTATACCACGGCCACGCTGAAAGAATGGGGCGCCTCGAAAATCCGGCGGGTGGATGTGGTCTGTCCCGGTTTCGTCGCCGATTGCCTGGAGACCCTGGAAGAGATCGCCCTGGAAGGCAAAGAGGATTTCCTGCATGCCGGCGGGGGCGAATACCACTACATCCCCTGCCTGAACGAGAGCGACGCCTGGATGCGGGCGCTGACCGAGCTGGTGATGGACAACCTGCAAGGCTGGCTAATCGAGCCGGATGCGGCCGAACTGGAGCAGAGCAGATTGCGTGCACTCGACCTGCAAGCCAGGCAACAGATCAGGTCAAATTGATCTTTTCAGCTTCGAGCTGGATCAGGTAGCGCTGGATGACGTTGGCCGCCGCCCGGCTCAGGCCTTCGAATTCCAGCCCCAGGCGATGCACCTGCTCGCCGCTCTTGGTCTTGATCGATGTCCAGATCCCGCGCACGCGCAAATTCATTGGAACAACGCCGATCACCGGAAGCTCGACACTGCATCCTTCCAGCAGCGCATCTGGCGCAAAGACCTCGTACGGCCCGCCCCTGACAGATATCCCGATCCCGCCCAGGCTCATGTCCACGATGTTGGCCTCGATGGCCCCGTCGCCGTTCGGTATCCTGCAAATGAGCGCCTTGCTGCCCTGAGGGGTGCTTAACCTGAAATATTCCCGGCGCTGGATGCGCTCGATCACTGCCGGGACATGCATGGAGAATGCATTGCCATCCTGCAACTCAACGAGATGCAGATGCGTCGCATGCCAGCGGACCTTGACGCCCGTCTGCGTGACAAAAGACACATATTTGCTGTGCGTGATCCGCTCGTTGATCCTGTCGTCCGGACTGATGTCCATATAGACGTGGTTTCCTTCCGAGTTGACACCCAGGACAGAAGTCACCAGCCCCACCCCCTCGGGGGTATCGAGATTGACGGGCGTACGGTGTTTCGCCAGGTCTTCCAGGACGAACACGATCTCCTTGCGATTATGTATGGCGAATTCGGGGTTTTCTGCCTGATGCGTCATCTTCACTTGCCGATCAAATTCATCCATTCCGGGACAACATTGCATGCCGTCCGCATCCATGCCTCAGCCGCCAGCATTTCCCGGATGGAATTATACTAGGCAAAGAACCTGTAATTGTTCCTGCCGCTTTCCTTGGCCGCATACATGGCATCGTCGGCATGCCTGATCATGGTTTCGTCGTCGGACGCATCGTCCGGACAGATGCTGATGCCGATGCTGAATGTGATGACCAGCTCCCGGCCCTCGATCTGGTGCGGCTGTCCCATCGCGGCGACGATCTTGCGCGCGACCTTCTCGGCATCTTCCGCCATGCCGATCTCGGGCAACAGGATCATGAATTCGTCGCCGCCCTGGCGGCAGATCGTATCGGATTCGCGCACGCAGGACTGCAAGCGACGGGCGACCGACTGCAACAGCAGATCCCCGGCCAGATGCCCCATCGTGTCGTTCACGAACTTGAATTTATCCAGATCGAGGAATAGCAGGCCCGTCTTCTTTTTATTGCGGACACCGGTCACCAGCGCATGCTTGAGACGTTCTGCGAACAACGCCCGATTGGGCAGATGCGTGAGCGAATCGTAGTGCGCCAGATGCTCTATGCGTGCCTCCGCCTCCTTGCGCCTGGTGATGTCCGAAAACAGGGCAATGTAGTTGATGGTCTCGTTCTGCGCACTCTTCACCGTGCCGATGGACAGCCATTCCGGATAAAGCTCGCCGCTTTTGCGCCGGTTCCATATCTCCCCCTGCCACAATCCGGTTTCATTGATGGTATTCCACATCGATTCGTAGAACTTCGCATCCTGGCGTCCCGAACTCAATATCCGCGGATTCCTGCCAAGGACCTCTTCTTCCGCATATTCGGTGATCTTGCAGAATGCGGGATTCACCGCAACGATCCTCCGCTGCGCATCCGTGATGAGGATGGCCTCGCTGCTATTGTCGAACATCTTGACGAACAACTGCAGACGTTCGTTGGCATGTTCCAGCTTTTCGACAAGGCGATTGAAATTCTGTGCCATTTCGCCGATGTCGGGATTGTTCTCCCCCACATCGGCACGCCTGGACAGGTCCATGTCGCTCCGTATCTCCGCCATCGCGGCCTGCAGGCGCTTGATGGGACGGGTGATGTTGCGCACGATGACGACACGCACGAACATGGAGATGATCACCAGGAGCAGCAGCTGCATTACAACGAGGCCGGCCCATAGCCACACCTTGATCTCGGCAAGCTGCGATTCCTCTTCGGAAAGGTCGATGGTCACACTGGCCGCCCCATTGACGCCGCCATCGGGCGTGTGATGGCAGGCAAGGCAATTCGTGCCGCGGAAGTTCTTCTGGGCGATGAAAGGCACCATCACCCGCAACGCCGGATGCCCATTCCGGTTTTCCATCTTGCGGAACAGGGTCTTGCCGGTATTCAGGACCTCCCGGTCCATCTCGTCGATTGCCGCCTCTGTCGGCAGACCGGGACCGAACTGCTCGATGACCGCGCGTCCGCGAATGATGCGCAATTCGGCCACGCCGCGCAATTGCGACATCTTGCTCAACAGTAATTTCCGGTTATCCGGGTTGGATATCTGCCCGGTCAGCATGAGCATGTTCATGCCGTTGATCAGCCCGTCCGCCGTATCCTGGGCGCGGGATTCGGCAGAACGTTCGATCTGCTTCTCGAAACGGTCGGTCGCCTGTTCCAGCAGGACGAAGAAGAGGATCATCAGTACGCCCTGGATCAGGATGTGCAGCTTTCCCTGCACGCCCGTTGCGCGCCAGCCCTTCCTGAGTACGTTCATCGCTCCCCCGCGCCCATCCAGTCCATGCCGGCGGGCTTATTATCGTTACAGCCTGATGAAATGCTCGCGATAATGTTTCATTTCCGCGATGGATTCGTAGATGTCCGCCAGCGCCTCGTGCTTGCCGTGCTTCTTGATCCCGTTCGCCACTTCCGGTTTCCAGCGTTTCGCCAGTTCTTTCAGCGTGCTGACGTCCAGGTTGCGGTAGTGGAAATAATCCTCCAGCTTCGGCATCCAGCGCGCGAGGAAGCGGCGATCCTGGCAGATGGAATTGCCGCACATCGGCGAGGTGCGCGTCGGCACATGCTCCTGCAGGAACGCCAGCATCTGCGCCTCCACCATCGCATCGTCCAGCGTAGAGGCCTTGACCTTGTCGATGAGGCCGGATTTGCCATGCGTCGACTTGTTCCAGTTATCCATGCCGTCGAGCACGCTGTCGGGCTGGTGCACCACCAGCACAGGGGCTTCGGCGACGGTATTCAGGTCGCTGTCGGTCACCACCAGTGCCACTTCGATGATGCGATCCGTATCCGGAGAAAGCCCTGTCATCTCCATGTCTATCCAGACGAGGTTGTTTTGATTTTGTGCCATAATCCACCGCAGTTATTTATTCGAAGTCCGGCGCATTGTCGCACAGCCGCGCTGCTCTATCCAACGACCATGACCGCAACCCAATTCACCGCCCTGTTCGTGTTCGCCCTCGCCGCGAATGTCGCGCTCAAATTCTGGCTGGCCTACCGTCAGCTCGGCCATGTCGCCGCACATCGCGCAGAAGTCCCCGCCGCCTTCCACGGCAAGGTCGACCTCGCCGCACACCAGAAGGCGGCCGACTACACTCGTGCCATGGTGCACCTCGACATGCTCTCCGTCCTGTTCGAAACGCTGGTGCTGTTCGCCTTCACCCTGGGCGGCGGCATCCAATGGCTCCACACCTGGGTGTCCGGCACCCTCAGCGGCCCCCTGCTGCAAGGCACCGCCCTGATCGTCTCGGTGCTGCTGCTGCAGACACTGCTGGAAGCGCCGATCGACCTGTACCGCACCTTCGGCATCGAGGCCCGCTTCGGTTTCAACAAGATGACGCTCAGGCTCTACCTGCTCGATGCGCTCAAAGGCGTGCTGCTCGGCGCCGTGCTCGGCCTGCCGCTGCTGCTCGGCGTACTGTGGCTGATGGAACGCATGGGCGATCCGTGGTGGCTGTACGTATGGGGCGTATGGGTGGCGTTCAACCTGCTGGTCCTGTTCATTTATCCCACCTATATCGCCCCGTTGTTCAACGACTTCGAGCCGCTGCAGGATGAGGCCGAAAAAGCGCGCATCGAAGCGCTGCTCAAGAAATGCGGCTTCGCCGCCAGCGGCCTGTTCGTGATGGACGGCAGCAAGCGCAGCACCCACGGCAACGCCTACTTCACCGGCTTCGGCAAGACCAAGCGCATCGTATTTTTCGACACGCTGCTGCAGCGCCTCTCGCCGGGCGAGATCGATGCCGTGCTGGCACACGAACTGGGGCATTTCAGGCATCGCCATGTGGTCAAGCGCATCCTCATCAGCTTCGCCGTCAGCCTGGGCTTCCTCTGGCTGCTGGCGCAGCTGCTGCATGCCCCCTGGTTCTACCAGGGGCTGGGCATCGCCGGCGAATCCACCGCGCTCGCATTGTTGCTGTTCTTCATGGTGCTGCCGACATTCACCTTCCTGCTGCATCCCATCACCTCGGCCTATTCGCGCAAACACGAGTTCGAGGCGGATGCTTATGCCGCACAGCAGACCGATGCCAAAGAACTTGTCAATGCGCTGGTCAAGCTGTACCAGGACAATGCCAAGACACTGACCCCCGATTCGTTGTACGCTATCTTCTACGAATCGCACCCCCCCGCGCCGATACGCATTGCGCATCTGCAACAACTTGGAGCACACAAATGAAGAAATACCTGTTCCTGCTGGCCTTGGTCGCCGGTACCGCACATGCCGACCCGTTCGCCACCGGCAATCCTGCCAGCGGCAAGAAACTGTTCGCCAGATACGAGTGCGACAGCTGCCACAAAGGCAAGGTGGGCGGAGACGGCAGCGCCATCTTCACCCGTCCCGAACGCATCGTGCGCGAGGCGAGCCAGCTCGTACCGCGCATCAAGTTCTGTTCCGGCGTCGTCGGCGCCAACCTTTCCGCCCAGGACGAACAGGATCTTGCCAGCTATCTGAACCAGAACTACTACCACTTCAAGTGAGGTCGCCATGGCTACCGTCTGCGATTTGACCAACAAGCAATGCAAACCTTGCGAAGGCAGCGTACCGCCGCTGAGCCAGGATGAGGCGAAGGATCTGCTGCGGCAGCTCGACGGCTGGGAATTGACCGGCCAGCGTATCGGCAAGACCTTCGAGTTCAAGAACTACTACCAGGTGCTCGCCTTCGTCAACGCGGTGGCCTGGATGACGCACCGCGAGGATCACCATCCGGACATGACGGTCGGCTACAGCAAGTGTCGCGTGGAATATTCCACCCATGCCATCGGTGGCCTGTCCGAGAACGACTTCATCTGCGCCGCGAAAGTCGACGCGCTGTTCAAGCTTTGAGCGACCAGCGACGGGGGCTGGTCATCGCCGCCCATGGACGCCACTATCTGGCGGAACTGCCGGGCGGCGAGATCATGGAATGCGTGCCGCGCGGCAAGAAGAGCGAGGTCGCCTGCGGCGACACGGTCGAAGTGGCAGCCACCGGCAGCGGCCAGGGCGTCATCGAAAGCATTTCGCCGCGCAGCAGCCTGCTCTACCGCTCCGATGCCTACAAGCAGAAGATCATCGCGGCCAATGTCACCCAGCTCGTCGTCGTCGTCGCCACCGAGCCCTCGTTCAACGACGAGCTGCTGACCCGCTGCCTGCTCGCCGGGCAAGAACAAAACCTGGACATCCTGATCGTACTGAACAAATGCGACCTGCCGAACGTCGCGGCGGCGCGCGCCCAGCTTGCCCCCTATGGCGCCGCCGGCTACCGCGTGCTGGAACTCGCCGCCAGACAGGACGCAGCCCCGCTGCTGCCCTACCTGCATGGCCATACCAGCGTGCTGGTGGGACAATCCGGCATGGGCAAATCCACGCTCATCAACGCGCTCATCCCCGAGGCAAAAGCAGCCACGCGCGAGATCTCCACCGTGCTCGATTCCGGCAAGCACACCACAACGCATGCGCAGCTGTATCACCTGGATGCGCACAGCCACCTCATCGACTGCCCCGGCGTGCAACTGTTCGGCCTGCATCACCTGGACTTCGCCGCGCTGGAAAAAGGCTTCCCAGAATTCCGGCCCTATCTCGGCCACTGCCGCTTCGCCAATTGCAGCCACTCGCACGAACCGGATTGCGCGGTACGCAAGGCAGCCGAAGCCGGCAAGATCGACGCAAGGAGATTGAAGTTGTTCCAGCAGATCGCCCTGCCGGGGCAGTGAACAGTTCGACACCTGCCCGGATCCGGGAATGACGTTTGCGTCAGCCCAGCAGGTTCGCCACGGTCAGCAGCAACAGCATGAAAAGCCAGAACACCAGCGCACGCCATACCAGGCCGATGGCGCTTTGCATGAAATCGGCATCGGCCTCGTCGCCCACCCCCAGCTCCGCACGGAACACGGGCTGCTGGTCCTGCACGATGGTCTGGCCCAGCTTCACGCCCAGTGCACCGGCGCCGCTGGCCAGGATGATGCCGGCTTCCGGGTCCAGCCAGCTCTCGGCCTGGGTACGCCAGCAGTAGATGGTGTCTTCGAAGTTGCCGACGATGGCGAAAGTGGCCGCAGTGAAGCGCAATGGCAGCCATTCCATGAAGTGGTAGGCTTGCCGGGCGAACTGGCCGAACGCGCCGAACTCGGCCTCGTCCTGCGTGCCCCAGCGGTTGTTCAGAAACAAGGCCAGCCGGTACAGAATGGCCCCGACCGGCCCCAGCCCCAGCATCATGAGGACCACAAACCAGAACACCACGCCGAAGACATTGCGATGCGTACACAGCAAGGCCTGCTCGATGGTGACGCGCGCCACCTCTTCGTGGCTCAGGTCGCTGCAGGATTTTCCCAGCCACTCACCCAGCAGCTCGCGCGCCCGGTCCAGCTGCCTGTCGCGCAGCGCCTGATGGATATCGGTGTAGTAGTGGCTGAACTGGCGGAATCCCATGGTGAGATAGAGCACCAGCACGCTGAACGCCCACGCGAAGATCGGATGCGCGTGCAGCAGCAGGAAGTGCACCGCAATGACCAGCACCAGCGGCCCCCCGATGGCCAGCATCCATGCGATCCGCCCCTGCTTCAGCTGGCCGGCATTGAAGTTGCGCTGGAAGAACTCGACATAGCCGGAGAGCCACACGTACAGGTATTTGCGGGAAGACAGGGGGTGCAGTTGCTCCAGCAACAGCGCGGTGATCAGTGAAAGCAGGCTCATGGCTTCTACGTGGCTATCAAACTCGGACAGCGGGAAAGATACCACAGGCATACGCAATGGACGACCCGAGCCTGATGCAAGTGCAACTTTGGCGCGACACCCGGCCCGGGCCGGATGTCGCGCCGCAAACGAACCCTGCAAAAACCCGCTACGCGATCATGCCGGCCGCTACCGTGTTATTGCTCGCCTCGTCGATGACGATGAAGCTGCCGGTCGCCCGGTCTATCCCGTAGCTGTCGAACACCAGCGGCTGCTGGGTCTTGATCGCCACGCGCGCGATGTCGTTCATGTTCAGCCTGTCGGCCGCATGCTGCTCCAGCGTGTTCACGTCTACCCGGAAATCCAGGCGCGAGAACAGGCATTTCGCCGTACGCGTGGTGTGCTTGACCAGGTACTTGCGGTTCCTGTCCAGCGGCGATTCCGACAGCCAGCACAACATGGCCTCAATCTCCTTCTCCACCCTGGGCGGATGGGCGGACGGCACTCCCGCATCCGTCGCATTCGCGCACCGTGTCGTGCCGTCCCTCTTCACCAGCATGTCGCCGCGCGAAATATCGATCTCGTCCGCCAGGGTGATGGTCACCGACTGCGGTGCAAAGGCGGTCTGCAGATTGCCGTCATAGGTGACGATCTCCTTGACCGTCGTGGTGCGGCCGGAGGGCAGCACGGTCACCTCGTCGCCCACCGACACTTCGCCCGCTTCGACGCGCCCGGCAAAACCGCGGAAATCGTGATGCTCCTCGGTCTGCGGGCGGCAGACCCACTGCACCGGGAAACGAAAATCGCTGGTGTTCACATCGTGGTCGATCTCGACCGTCTCCAGCAGTTCCAGCAGGGTCGGGCCGAGGTACCAGTCCAGCCGGCCGCCGCGATCCACCACCATGTCGCCGTTCAGCGCGGACAGCGGGATGCAGTGCACGTCGTGCAATCCCAGTTGTGCGGCGAACGCCCTGTATTCGGCCACGATCTGGTCAAAGCGCGCCTGCGAGTAGCCCACCATGTCCATCTTGTTCACCGCCAGCACCACATGCGGCACCCCCAGCAGGCTGGCCAGATATGAGTGGCGGCGCGTCTGCGTCAGAACGCCCTTGCGCGCGTCGATCAGGATGATGGCGAGATTGGCGGTGGAGGCCGCGGTCACCATGTTGCGCGTGTACTGCTCATGTCCCGGCGTATCGCCGATGATGAACTTGCGCCGGGGCGTGGCGAAGTAGCGGTAGGCCACGTCGATGGTGATGCCCTGTTCGCGCTCGGCCTGCAGTCCGTCGGTGAGCAGCGAGAGGTCGACCGCTGCCATGCCGCGCTTCTCGCTGGTCCTGGCGATAGCCGAGAACTGGTCTTCGAAGATGGACTTCGAGTCGTGCAGCAGGCGGCCGATCAGCGTGCTCTTGCCGTCGTCGACGGAGCCGGCGGTGATGAAACGGAGTAATTGTGTGGTATTGCTCATGATTGCCCCCTAAATCTTTTCCGTCTCGTCATTCCGGCGCAGGCCGGAATCCAGCGGGTGTATTTAACATGCATTTGGCTTTTGTCCCGCGTTGCGGGCGTTTGCCTTCCAACTGGATTCCGGCTTGCGCCGGAATGACGGCTTAGAAGTACCCTTCCTTCTTGCGCAGTTCCATCGAAGCGTCCGAAGTCTGGTCGTCCATGCGTGTCGCACCGCGTTCGGTGATGCGCGTGACCGCCGTCTCTTCGATGATCTCCTCTACCGAGCGTGCGTTCGACTCCACCGGTGCGGTACAGGTCATGTCGCCCACGGTGCGGAAGCGCACCGAGAGCACTTCCACCTTCTCGCCCGGCTTCGGCTGCACCAGGTGCGACACCGGGATTACATTTCCGCCGCGGCGGATCACTTCGCGTTCGTGCGCATAGTAGATGCTGGGAATATGCAGCTTCTCGCGCCCGATGTATTGCCAGATGTCCATCTCGGTCCAGTTGCTGATCGGGAACACGCGGATGTTCTCGCCCGCATGCACGCGGGCGTTGTAGGTGTCCCACAACTCGGGGCGCTGGTTCTTCGGGTCCCACTGGCCGAACTCGTCGCGGAACGAGAAGATGCGTTCCTTGGCGCGCGCCTTTTCCTCGTCGCGGCGCGCGCCGCCCATGCAGGCGTCGAAGCCGAACTCGGCGATGGTCTCCAGCAGTGTCACCGACTGGAACGGGTTGCGCGGCTTGTCGGGATCCGTGATGACGATGGAGCCGCGCCTGATCGAGTCCTCCAGCGAACGCACGATGAGCCGCTCGCCCAGGTCGGCCGCGAGCTTGTCGCGGCACGCGATCACCTCGGGAAAATTGTGCTCGGTATCGATGTGCACCAGCGGGAAGGGGAATTTCGCCGGCCGGAACGCCTTTTCCGCCAACCTCAGCATGACGATGGAATCCTTGCCGCCGGAGAACAGCAGTGCCGGATTCCGGCATTCGGCCGCAACCTCGCGCATGATGTGGATGGACTCGCTCTCCAGCGCATCCAGATGAGTGAAGGTGTGTTTGTCCACGATGTTTTCAACCAGTTTCATGATCTTTCCCGTTCTGCCGATTCACGCAGAGGCTTCCAGCTTCGCGCCGACTTGCGACGCGATCTCGATGATGCGTTCGCGGCTCGCCTGCAACGAGGCGCTGCTCGCCCCATGTCCGGACTTGCGCGCATGGCCCACGTGCAGGCCGCACTCCTTGTTTGCCGGATCCTCCCACCACCACCGTCCGGCCCGGATATCCTCGCCCGGCGTGACCGAGCGCGTGCAGGGTGCACAGCCCAGGCTGGGGTAGAACTGGTCGTGCAGCTTGTTGTACGGCACGTCGTACAGCCGGATATACGCCCATACGTCCTTGTGCGACCAATCCAGCAACGGGTTGAATTTCTGCAAACCGTTGTCCGCGTCGAAAGCGGAGACCTCCAGCGTACCGCGCGTCACCGCCTGATCGCGGCGCATGCCGGTGATCCATGCTTTCTTGCCTGCCAGCGCACGACGCAACGGCTCCACCTTGCGTACGAAGCAGCAACCCTTGCGTTTTTCCACGCTGTCGTAGAAACCGTTGATGCCGTGATGAGCCACATAGCCTTCGACCAGCTTGCCATCCGGGAAATAGACGGTCAGCGGCAAGCTGTAGCGCGACCTCACCTCCTGCATCAGCGCGTAGGTCTCTTGCGGCAGGCGTCCGGTGTCCAGGCTGAATACCTGGATATCCGGCCGATGCCTGGCGATCAGGTCGGTCAGCACCATATCCTCCGCCCCCAGACTGCTGGCGAACGCTACCGGCGCGAATTCGCCCGCAGCCTGATGCAGTATTGCGACGCTTGCCTCGATTTTCCGTACCAGGTCGTGACTCATTTCGGCAATGCCTCCTTCAGGTCCAGTTGCCCATCCTTCTCGGTGGCGAATGCCGCCACCTTGACCGTCCATGCATCCACTTTCGCACTGGCCGCTGCGAGAGCCTCGTTGTCGATCTCCTCGCTGTTGGCCAGCTCAAGTGCGGCATGGGCGAACTCGGCAGCGATCTCATCCGGCGCCAGCAGGTTGAGCTGCGCCGAGAGTTGCGCCAGATCGTCCTGCCGTGCACCGCCCAGCAGCTGCGCCACGCCCGATCCCAGCAAACGCAGGATGGATTCGTTGCACTGTGCCGCCTCGACATACTTGCGCTGGAATACCAGCGCATTGCGGTACTCGCGTTCGTGCGCGGCTTCGAAAAAGTTCGCCCCGATCAGCACCTGCGATGCGCCAGCGCATTCGCCGCCGCCCAGTTGCAGCACGCGGAAATCGGCCTTGTCGCCGTAATCGCGCATCACGCTGTCCAGCTCTTCCGCCTTCACTTCCGCCAGATCGGCCAGCAGTTGCTTGAAGTAATCCGGCTGCTGCGCGCGCGCCCACACGAAGAAACTGCTTTCCCCGCTGGCCAGATGTGCCGACTGTACGCGCTCGATGGCCTGCTTGATGCGCGCCACCGGCAGCGACGGCCCCTTCAGCGCCAGCGCACCGCCCGCAGTACCCTTGCCGGCGAAATACATCTGGTAATGCGGCACCAGTTTGCCGTGCATGCGCTTGCCTTCGCCGTAGATGCCGATGTCGCCCGTCTCGGGCTGCGCGCAACCGTTATGGCAGCCGGACACGCGGATGTTCAGGTCGGCCGTGCCACCGGACAGCAGCGGGCCCAGCACGGTGCTGGAAGTGATGCCCAGGCGGCAGGTCGAGGTGCCGGGGCAGGCCACCACGTTGTCGCCGACCTTCGGCTCGGACAGGCCAAGCGCCGCAATGCCGCTGCGCAGCGCCGCCACCTTCTCCTGCGGCACGTTGAACACCGCGAAGTTCTGGTCCTGCGAAGTGTGTATCTCGCTCAGCCCCTGCGCCTGCAGCAAGGCAGCCAGGCCGCGCAGCTGGTCCGCCTTCACGTCACCGATGGGCAACGCGATGGGGAACACGAACAACCCGGCCTGGCGCTGCGCAAAAAGCTTGCGCGGCGCGCCTTGTCCCGGCGTCTCATGGCCGCTCGGCGTGCGCCATTCTCCTTGCGGATAGGGCTGGTCGGCCAAAGCCTGCCTGGTGCGTCCGAACTCCTCGCGGTACTTCTCCAGGAAGCCCTCG
Source organism: Sideroxyarcus emersonii (assembly GCF_021654335.1). Lineage (NCBI taxonomy): Bacteria > Pseudomonadati > Pseudomonadota > Betaproteobacteria > Nitrosomonadales > Gallionellaceae > Sideroxyarcus > Sideroxyarcus emersonii. The sequence continues at coordinate 959,120 of NZ_AP023423.1, read as the reverse complement.
GTGCCGAAACGCTCGACCAGGAACTTGATGCGCGATTTTGCCCGCTTGGTGCGGTCGGAATACCTGTTGTGCAGCGACACCAAGGCTTCCATGGCGAACAGCAACTCGCTTTCGGGAATGAACTCCTCGACCACGATGGCTTCGCGCGGCTTGTGCCCGAGTCCGCCGCCGGCCCTGATCCTGAAACCGGGCTGGCCGTCCTTGCGCACCGCGATCACGCCGCAATCGTGCAGCAGCGATTGCGCGCAATCGGCTTCGCAGCCGGAAAACGATATCTTGAACTTGCGCGGCAGCTGCTGGTTGAGCGGATTGCGCAGGAAATGCACGGTCGCGCCATCGAGATGCTTGCTCACATCCACATGCTCTTTCGGGCACACGCCGGCCAGCGGGCAGGCCGTCATGTTGCGGATGGTGTTGCCGCATGCCTCGCGCGAGGTCATGCCGGCACTGGCCAGGCGACGCATCGCCGACGGCATCTTGATCAGGGGGACATAATGGATCTGGATGCTCTGGCGCGTGGTCACATGCGCGATCTGGTGCTGCGAGAACTCCTCGGCGATATCGGCCAGCACTTCCAGTTGCTCCGCGTTCAGCCGTCCGCCCGGCACCTTGATACGCAGCATGTTCACCCCCTGCTGGCGCTGCCCGTATACACCCTGCTGCAGACGTATCGCCGTGAAGCGGTCGGGGTCGATGCCGCCGGCATTGAAGATGGTGATTGCCTCTTCGAAGCGGTCGATCTCTTCCAGGTCGGACAGATTGCGTGTATTCAAGCTCATTCTCGTTCCTTTCAATTCAAAACCAGCCGGGTACCGATGAGCAACAGCATCGTCGCCAGGATCGGTCGCAATAACTTCTCCGGCACTTTTGCGCTCAAGTGGCTGCCGATGTAGATGCCCGGCAGGGAACCCAGCAACAGACTGCCCAGCAGTACGAAATCCACCGTCCCCAGCGCCATGTGTCCAAGACCCGCTATTGCGGTGAGCGGTACGGCATGGGCGATATCCGTCCCCACCACTTTGGCCGCCGCCATGCGCGGATACAGGAACAGCAGCGCCACCGTACCCAGCACGCCCGCACCGATGGAGGAGACCGTCACCAAGCCCCCGACGACGAAGCCGGTGGCCACGGTTGCTGCAGGCAGATGCCGGTGGTGCAGTTCGTATACCGCGCCGTCGTTGCGCCGGGCGATCCGCCTGATCCTGTCTTTCAACAGCAGCGCGGCGGCGGTCAGCAGCAGCGCAACGCTCAGCACACCGGTCACCAGACCGCGCAGCGCCCCCTCATCCAGCGCCAGCAGTTTCAGCCCGATGATGGTGAGCAATGCGGCCGGCAGGCTGCCCAGACTCAACAGCCCCACCACTTTCCAGTCGACCGTGCCGTTGCGGCCATGCACCCAGCCTCCCAGCGCCTTGGTCAGCGAGGCATACAGCAGGTCAGTACCGACCGCCGTCGCAGGCGCGATGCCGAAGAACAGCACCAGCAGCGGGGTCATCAACGACCCGCCGCCGACGCCGGTCACTCCGACGACCAACCCGACCAGAAAGCCGGAGACTGTGTATAGACCATCCATTTGCGCACCTCGATCACTGCCACGGGACGCATTCTAGGTCCGGCTCTTTATATACCTAAATACTTTTATGTTAATATCTTATAACCCATCGATATATAAGGAACGACACCATGAACCTGCAACAGTTGCGCTACCTGAACGAAATCGTGCGTTGCGGTCTGAACATCTCGGACGCAGCCAATGCGCTCTACACCTCGCAACCGGGAGTGAGCAAGCAGATCAGGCTGCTGGAAGAGGAATTGGGCATCGATATCTTCGTGCGCAACGGCAAGCGTATCGTCGCCATCACCGAACCCGGCAAGGCGGTACTGGAGATCGCCCGGCGCATGCTGCACGAAACGGAGAACCTGAAACAGGTCGGACAGGAATTCCACACCCAGGACAGCGGCTCACTCACCGTCGCCACCACCCACACGCAGGCGCGTTATGCGCTGCCGCGCGTGGTCAAGGAATTCACCCGGCACTATCCGGGGGTAAAGCTCGGCCTGCACCAGGGCAGCCCGACGCAGATCGCCGAGCAGGTGTTGAGCGGCGAGGTGGATATCGGCATCGCCACCGAAAGCCTTGCGCTGTACGACGAACTGGTGACGCTGCCCTGCTACGAATGGCATCACTGCGTGGTCGTACCACCCAAACATCCGCTGCTGCTGGAAAAGAAACTGACGCTAAAAAAGCTGGCGCAACACCCCATCATCACTTACGACTTCGCGTTCACTGGGCGCAACAAGATCAACCAGGCGTTCCGCGAAGCCGGCATCGAGCCCAACATCGCGCTGACCGCCATCGATGCGGATGTGATAAAGACCTACGTGGAACTGGGACTGGGCATCGGCATCGTGGCACAGATGGCCTTTATCCCGGAACGCGACCGCCAGCTGCGCATGATCGATGCCGGCCACCTGTTCCAGCCCAGCACCACGCGCATCGCCGTCCGCAAGAACCAGTACCTGCGCGGCTTCGGCTATCATTTCATCGAGCTGTTCGCCCCCCACCTGACGCGCGATGTGGTGTCGCAAGCGCTGCACCTGACCGCCTAGGCAAGATGCCCGGATGCCCCCATCCAGGGGATGTATGGCGCGTCATCCCGCATGGGATGCCGCAAGCCGGGCAGGCATGCGGACGGGATATCCCGGTCGGCCTGCGCCAGCCAACGGGGTCCCGCCCACGGATATTCAAGCGCCCTGGCGTTGCCTCGCCACGTCGCGGTAGAACCGGCAAGTGCACTTGCCGCTCTGCTTGGCCAAGTACATGGCCTCATCCGCCTGCTTGATGAGCCTCAAGGTCTCCCTTGAGTCGTCCGGATACATGGAGATGCCGATACTGCCGCCAATGCGGCATGCCTCTCCGGCCAGTTCGAACGGCTCCGCCAGGGCTCCGATGATCTTTCCCGCCACCTGCGCCGCATTCTCATTCGTTCCGATGTTATCCAGCACAAGAAGGAATTCGTCGCCGCCGACCCGGGCCACCGTATCCGAACCCCTGATGGTTTCCTTGAGCCTTCTGGCGACCCCCTTCAACAACTGGTCGCCTGCATCGTGCCCCAGGGTGTCGTTGACCTGCTTGAAACCGTCCAGATCGAGGAACAGGACGGCCGCCTTGTTCTTGTTGCGCTTCGCCAGCGCCACCGAATGATCGAGGATGTCCAGGAACAATGCGCGGTTTGGCAGATCGGTCAGATAGTCGTAGTGCGCCAGATGGGCGATCTTCTCCTCCGCCCGCTTGCGCTCGGTGATATCCCGCACGATACCAATGAAATAGCGATGTCCGCCAAGCACCATTTCCGATATGGAAATCTCCATGGGGAACTCCTCGCCATTCTTGCGCACAGCGACCAGTTCGCGTCCGCGCACGCCGAGTATGCGTGACTCGCCGCTCTGCAGATAACGGCCGATATACGCATCATGCGCACTGCGTTGCGGCTCGGGCACCAATATCCGTACATTCCTGCCCAAGGCTTCCTGCTGCGCATAGCCGAAGATATCCTCGGCTGCCGGGTTGAACCCCTGTATCTCGCCCGACTCGTTGATCGTGATGATGCCGTCCATCACGTTGCTGATGATGGACTGCAGCTGGTTCTGGCTCTTTTCAAGGTCTCCCTTGGTTTGCTTCAGGTTCGTCACCATCTGCCAGAACAGTTTGACTTCGAGACCGCTTGCCACCCGCCGGTCGCCGAAAACCCGGAATGCCTCCTCGGCGATCGTATCGTCGTGCGACAGGTTGTACACAATGCAATCAGGATAGCCCTTGCAGGCTTGCAGCGCCCGGATTGCATCGGTGTAGGTCGGGATCCCGTGCGCCCTCGCCAACTGGAGGCCGGGTGCATCCGAATTCATGTCCGCCATGGCCACGACACTGACCAGGCCATCCTCCATGAACATCTCGAGCAGTGCGCTACCTCCACGCCCGGCCCCGATGATCAGGACCGGATAACCCTTGATACCTTGTGCGTCCATCCTCCCCCCTCACCAGCTGGACCATGACTGACTGCGATTCTTGCATACATGGCCGACACCTGCTCCCCTCAGCCCCGGCACGCTTGCTTGATGACGACTTCGGCGGCTGCGCTACCGGCTCCAGGCCGATCAACTGGCTCCGCGTTTGGCAAAATCCTTGAGACGGAAGCCGAGCGCGAACAGTACGGCGAAGTACACCGCCATCCCCAGCGCCACCAGCCAGGTCAGGTGGATGATGCGCGTCCAGCCGTGCGTGGCAAGCCAGTGCTGCTCGCTGCCCATGCCGAACCACAGCGTCAGCGCCAGTGCCAGCAGGGCGACGCACAGCTTGAGGAAGAACTTGCCCCAGCCCGGCTCGGGCCGGTAAATGCCGCGCTTGCGCAGGAAATAGAACAGGATGGCCGAATTGAAACAGGCACCGAGGCCGATGGCCAGCGCCAGCCCGGCATGGTGCAAGTGCATGCCGAACACGAACAGCAGGTTCATCAGTTGCGTGGCCAGCAAGGTGGCGATGCCGATCTTGACCGGCGTCCTGATGTCCTGCCGTGCATAGAAGCCGGGCGCCAGCACCTTCACCGCGATCAGGCCGATGAGGCCGACGCTATAGCCGGCCAGCGCATTGCGCGTCATCAGCACGTCGGCGGCGGCGAAGGCGCCATGCTGGAAGAAAGTCGCCAGCAAGGGAACGGCGATCATGCCCAGCGCCAGCGCCGCCGGTAGCGTGAGCATGCAGACCAGGCGCAGGCCCCAGTCCAGCAACCTGGAGTATTCCTCCGTGCTGTTATCGGCATGGTGCTTGGAAAGCGAGGGCAACAGGATGGTGCCGAGCGCGGCACCCAGCAGGCCGGACGGGAATTCCATCAGGCGGTCGGCGTAATACAGCCAGGAGACGCTGCCCGCCACCAGGAACGAGGCGAAGATGGTGTTGATGATGAGGCTGATCTGGGAGATGGAGACGCCGAACAGTGCCGGCCCCATCTGCCTGATGATGCGCCAGACGCCGGAGTCTTTCAGGTTCAGACTCCATGTCGGCAGCATGCCGATCTTTTTCAGGAACGGGATCTGGAAAGCGAGCTGTACCACGCCACCGATGAACACCGCCCAGCCCATCGCCAGGATGGGCGGATCGCAGTACGGGGCCAGCCACAACGCCGCACCGATGAAACACAGGTTGAGCAGGATGGGCGCGAAAGCCGGCACCCAGAACTTGTTGTAGGTATTGAGAATGCCCGCCGCCACCGCCACCAGCGAAATGAAGAAGATATATGGCGAGGTGATGCGCAGCAGTTGCACGGTGAGCGCGAACTTGTCCGGCTCCTTCACAAAGCCCGGCGCGCTGATATAGACAAGGATGGGCGCGGCAACGATGCCGATCAGGGTGACGAGGAAAAGGATGATCGCCAGCAGCGTCACCACATGATCCACCAGCAGCTTGGTTTCGTCGTGCCCCTTGCGGTTCTTGTATTCGCCGAAGATCGGCACGAAAGCCTGCGAGAACGCGCCTTCGGCGAACATGCGGCGCAGCAGGTTGGGCAGCTTGAAGGCGACGAAGAATGCGTCGGTCGCCATGCCTGCCCCGAAGATGCGGGCGATCAGCACATCGCGCACGAACGCCAGAATACGCGACACCAGGGTCAGGCTGCTGACCGCAGCAAGGGCCTTAAGCAGGTTCATGGATATTCAGGGGCGGACGAAACCGGGCAGGGACGAAGTTACCAGCCATTGTTTTTCGGCGAACGGCGTTCCATGCTGAGTGTCGGGAACATGCCTGTCGCACCGGCATCCGCCCGGCGGCGTCCGGCGCGGACGGTCAGTTGGTTGGTCACCACAAACTGCCTGACCAGTTCGAACGCATGGGGGTCGGCCGTTTCCAGGGAAAAACGTACGACCACCGAAGGTATGCCCTGGATCACCATCGGCCGCAGATAAGAAGAATACAGTATCCGCCCGTCATGCCCGGTGGTCGACAGCATGTCGCTGAGGCGCTCGCCCCAGTTGGATGGGCGAAAGCTCGTCCCGTCTTTTGTGATGCCCTGGATGACGAATTCGGCGAGGTCAGGAGATCGGTCTTTTTTGTCTAGCAATTTGGATTCCCGCAAATCTTTGGTCACTGGAACCGATTGTAACATCGCCCCGGTGCCCGGATAGCAGCCCCGGGCGTCGGGTTACCAGCCGTTATCCGGCGAGCGGCGCTCCTGCCCGGCCGCCAGGTATGCCTCCATGGCCTCGGCATCGCGGCTTCCGCGTCCGGCGCGGACTTGCAGCCGGTGCTCGGCGACGAAGCGCTTGATCATCTCGAACGCCGGCTCGTCGACCAGTTGCAAGGAGAGGCGCACCACCAATGCAGGCACCCCGTCGATCTGCACCGGCCGCAGATGGGAAGAATACCGGGATTGCCCGTTCGCATCGGCAGCCCCAAGCTTGCCGCACAACTGTTCGGCCCATTGCGGCTGCTGGAATACCTGGCCATCAACAGTTTTCCCGTAAACCACGAATTCGGCGGCACCTGGCAGCATTCCCGTCTCCCGACATCATCCCGTTCAAACGAACAACGACATCCATCACTTGCGCCGCCATCATACCATCCCGGCCCCAGCCGGGCCGCGCATACGAGCCAAGCTGTGCCGCATGCGCATGGCAATCCCGGCGGACCGGAAGCCGCCCGCCGCCCGCGACCTGTCCGTATACATATTTTAAAGTTATCCCCGGCGGCCGGAACCTCCCCGGAAAAAAGCGTTTGCCAAACTGCGATTCAGCCTCTAGAATGCGCCCCTTTCTGAAAAGCCGAATTCTCAAGGAGCAGTGTCATGGCAAATAGCGCACAAGCCAGAAAACGTGCAAGACAAGCAGTCAAGCAGAGCCAGCATAACGCCAGCCTGCGTTCCGAACTGCGTACCGCGATCAAGAAGGTCACCAAGGCGATCGAAGCTGGCGACAAGGCCGCTGCACAGGCCGTATTCCAGGCATCGACCAGCGTGGTGGACTCCATCGCTGACAAGAAGATCGTGCACAAGAACAAGGCTGCCCGCCACAAGAGCCGATTGTCCGCCGCAATCAAGGCGATGGCCTGATTTATTGCAGACGGTAAGTCTGCGACAGAAGGCCGACGAAACTGTCGGCCTTTTTTGTTTATAGTTGCACCCATCAGAGAAACAACAAGACCGGAAAGCTTGCCATGTCACATTTGATGAACACCTATGCTCGGCAACCCGTCACCTTCACCCACGGGGAAGGCGTATGGCTATGGGACGTTAACGGCAAGCGCTATCTGGACGCCCTCTCGGGCATCGCAGTCAACACCCTGGGACACGCCCATCCGCGCCTCACTGCCGCGCTCAGCGCGCAGATCGGCAGGCTGATCCATACCTCCAACCTCTATCAGGTCCGCGAACAGGAACTGGTCGCCGACAAACTGTGCGAACTCTCCGGCATGCAGGAGGTGTTCCTGTGCAACTCCGGCTGCGAGGCGAACGAGGCTGCCATCAAGCTGGCCCGGCTGTACGGCAACCAGCGCGGCATCGACACCCCCACCATCATCGTGATGGAGAAAGCCTTCCACGGCCGTACCCTGGCCACCCTTTCCGCCACCGGCAACCGCAAGGTGCAGGCCGGCTTCGAGCCGCTGGTCAAAGGCTTCGTGCGCGTCCCCTACGACGACCTTGATGCCATCCGGCAGGTCGCGGCACACACACCCAATATCGTCGCCGTGCTGGTCGAGCCGATCCAGGGCGAAGGCGGCATCCGCACCCCCGACATCAGCTATCTGCAGGGTTTGCGCAAGATCTGCGACGAGCACGAATGGCTGCTGATGCTGGACGAAGTGCAGTGCGGCCTGGGCCGGACCGGCAAGTGGTTCGCCTTCCAGCACACCAGCATCATGCCGGACGTGATGACCCTGGCCAAAGGCCTGGGTTCAGGCGTCCCCGTGGGCGCCTGTCTGGCAGCCGGCAGGGCAACCGGCACATTCAAGCCGGGCAATCACGGTTCGACTTTCGGCGGCAATCCGCTGGCCTCGACCGCCGCGCTGGTCACACTGGACATCATGGAACAGGACCAGTTGCTGGCCCACGCCGCCAAGCTGGGTACCTGGCTCAAGCAGCAATTCCAGACCAAGTTGGGCGGCGTGAAAGGCGTCGTCGCCGTGCGCGGCCAGGGACTGATGTTGGGCATAGAGCTCGACAAGCCGTGCGGCGAGATCGTCGGCAAGGCGCGGGAGAATGGCCTGCTGGTCAACGTCACCGCGGACAACGTGATCCGCTTGCTGCCGTCGCTCATCTTCTCTGAAACCGAAGCGCAACAGTTGCTGGATATATTGTGCCCGCTGGTAGTGGACTTCTTGGCGCAGGAGTGAACATGAGCGGCAAACCGATCAAGCATTTCCTGCAATTCAAGGACCTGAGCCGCGACGAACTGGAATACCTGTTCGAGCGCACCCGCATCATCAAGGAGCGTTTCAAGCGCTACGAGAAATACTGGCCGCTGACCGACCGCACGCTGGTGATGATCTTCGAAAAAGCCAGTACGCGCACCCGCCTCTCGTTCGAGGCAGGCATGCAACAGCTCGGCGGTTCGGCTATCTACCTGAACACCCGCGATTCGCAACTGGGCCGCGGCGAACCGGTGGAAGACGCCGGACAGGTCATTTCGCGCATGAGCGACATCGTGATGATCCGCACGTTCGAACAAAGCATCATCGAGCGCTTTGCCGCTCACTCGCGCGTGCCGGTCATCAACGGCCTGACCAACGAATACCACCCCTGCCAGGTGCTGGCGGACATCTACACTTACGTCGAACATCGCGGCAGCATCAAGGGCAAGACCGTGGCGTGGATCGGCGACTCCAACAACATGTGCAACACCTGGCTGCAGGCGGCCGAGATACTGGATTTCAACGTGCATGTGTCCACGCCACCGGGGTACGAGGTGGAGCCGGAGCGCGCCGGCCTGTTCGGCGAGGACCATTACGAGGAGTTCACCGATCCGATGGAAGCGGCTCGCGGCGCAGACCTGGTCACCACCGACGTATGGACCTCGATGGGTTTCGAAGCCGAAAACGAAGAGCGCATGAAGGACTTCGCCGACTGGCAGGTGGATGGCGACATGATGCGTGTCGCAGCCAGGGACGCGATTTTCATGCACTGCCTGCCCGCGCACCGCGGCGAGGAAGTCTCGGCAGAGGTCATCGACGGCACGCAGTCCGTCGTGTGGGACGAGGCCGAGAACCGCCTGCATGTGCAGAAGGCCTTGATGGAGTACCTGCTGCTGGGAAAAATATCGGCATGAGCGATCGCTCAACAAAACAATCTTCTCCTATCCACAACCAGAAAAGCCGGCTGGCCGACCACATCTTGCCGTCGTCGGCCACCATGATCGGGGTCTGCATGACGGTCATCAGCGTGTCCCAGCTCATCCCGAAACACAGCATCAGCAAGCATGTCGATGAACTGCTGGCCTTCGACAGCCTGCTCTTCCTGGCCAGCGCCATGCTGTCCTATTTTTCCATCCGTCATCCGGACGGTGCGGAGAAACTGGAGCAAAGCGCCGATATCATTTTCCTTGTGGCCATCGCGCTCATGGTCATCATTGGATTTGTCGTTTCTTTTGAACTCATGATTGATTAACCCGGTTGATAAATATGTCAGACATCAAAAAAGCCGTCCTCGCCTACTCCGGCGGACTCGACACCTCGGTCATCCTGAAGTGGCTGCAAGACACCTACCAATGCGAAGTCGTGACCTTCACCGCCGATCTCGGCCAGGGCGAAGAACTGGAACCGGCGCGCCAGAAAGCGCTGAAGTTCGGCATCAAGCCGGAGAACATCTTCATCGACGACCTGCGCGAGGAGTTCGTGCGCGATTTCGTGTTCCCGATGTTCCGCGCCAACACGGTTTACGAAGGCGAGTACCTGCTCGGCACCTCGATCGCACGTCCGCTGATCGCCAAGCGCCTGATCGACATCGTCAACCAGACCGGTGCGCAGGCCATCTCGCACGGGGCGACCGGCAAGGGTAACGACCAGGTGCGCTTCGAACTCGGTGCCTATGCGCTCAAGCCGGGCATCAGGATCATCGCCCCCTGGCGCGAATGGGACCTGCTTTCCCGCGAGAAACTGCTGGCCTACGCCGAAAAGCACGGCATCCCGATCGAGATGAAGCACCGGCAAGGCGGCTCCCCCTACTCCATGGACGCCAACCTGCTGCACATCTCGTATGAAGGCCGTCACCTTGAGGATCCCTCTGCCGAAGCCGAAGAGAGCATGTGGCGCTGGACCGTATCGCCGGAAAAGGCACCCGATGCCGCCGAATACCTCGACCTCGAATTCAGGAACGGCGATATCGTGGCATTGAACGGAACCGCCATGTCCCCCGCCCAGATACTGACCAAACTGAACGAACTGGGCGGCAAGCACGGCATCGGCCGCCTCGATCTGGTGGAGAACCGCTACGTCGGCATGAAGTCGCGCGGCTGCTACGAGACCCCCGGCGGCACCATCATGCTGAAGGCGCACCGCGCCATCGAATCCATCACGCTGGATCGCGAAGTGGCGCACCTGAAGGACGACCTGATGCCGCGCTACGCCAGCATGATCTACAACGGCTACTGGTGGAGCCCGGAGCGCAAGGCGCTGCAGGTGCTGATCGACCATACCCAAACCTGCGTCAACGGCTGGGTGCGCGTCAAACTGTACAAGGGCAACGTGATCGTCGTCGGCCGCGACTCCAAGACCGATTCGCTGTTCGATCCGACCATCGCCACCTTCGAGGACGACAAGGGCGCATACGACCAGAAGGATGCGGGCGGTTTCATCAAGCTGAACGCGCTGCGCATGCGCATCGCGGCAAACCTGAAGAACCGGAAGTAAGGCCACGCGACTGGGAGGCATCATGCTTCACGATCTGAGCGGTGACATCCTGTTGAGCGGCGCCAAGGCCATCGTGCAAGGCGTCGCACCCAACGACGATTTCATGCACGGCCTCGCGCTGCAGCTGCGCGAGCGCATGCCGGCGATGTACAAGGACTTCCGTCATCACTGCCAGACCAGCCACCCGAAATCCGGCGAACTGTGGGCCTGGATGAGTGCCGACGGGCGTTATCTGATCAACCTGTTTACCCAGGATGCCGCTTACGAACACGGCAGCAAGCCAGGGCATGCCTCGTTGCATCACATCAACCGCAGCCTGCACGCATTGCGCAGCTTTGTGCAGAAGGAGAAAGTGGCCAGCATCGCCATGCCGCGCCTCTCCTGCGGCATCAACGGACTGGACTGGGGCGATGTGCTGCCCCTGATCGAGAAACACCTCGGCGATCTGGATCTCCCGGTCTACGTTTATACGACTTACCAAAAAGGCGTCAAAGCCAGCGAACCCAAGTAACGTTCTATAGGAAACCCCAGCATGTCAGACAAAATCGATAACGTTTCAGTGATCACCAAGGCCAATGTCTACTTCGACGGCAAGTGCGTGTCGCACACCGTGCAATTCGCCGATGGCGTCAAAAAGTCGGTCGGCGTCGTGCTGCCGGCGACACTCACCTTCAACACCGGCGTGCCGGAGATCATGGAAACCGTGGCCGGCTCCTGCCGCTACAAGATCAAGGGGGAAGACTGGAAGACCAGCCAGCCCGGCCAATCTTTTTCCGTTCCCGGCAATTCCAGCTTCGACATCGAAGTAACAGGCGAGCCATACCACTACATTTGCCACTTTGGCTGACCAGCTGGCCCTAAGCTGCCGCGCAACCCGATTGCAGCGTGGCAAGCTGGCTTCGAGCAACCTAAAGGTAAGTCTTCGCCGCAACTGCGTTGTCACTCACCGTTATTCTTGGTTTGCTCGCAACGCTTCTGACCAGTTTGTAGAATAGAATCAACTCAAATAGGGAGAGACCATGCCATCCTTCGACATCGTTTCCGAAGTAGAAAAGACCGAAGTCAAGAACGCGGTCGAACAGACCAACAAGGAAGTCAGCACGCGCTTCGACTTCAAAGGTTCAGACGCCCGCATCGAGCAGGCCGAACTGGTGCTCACCGTGTTCGCCGACAACGAATTCCAGCTGAACCAGGTGCAGGACATCCTCAACGGCAAGCTGACCAAGCGCGGTGTCGACATCAAGTGCCTCGACATCAGCGACAAGATCGAAAAGATCAGCGGCAACAAGGTCAAGCGCAATTGCACGGTGAAGGTCGGCGTGGAGATCGAGCTGGCGAAGAAGATCGTCAAGCTGATCAAGGACAGCAAGATGAAGGTCCAAGCCAGCATCCAGGGCGATACCGTGCGCGTCACCGGCAAGAACCGCGACGACCTGCAAGCCGCCATCGCCTTCATCAAGAAATCGATCACCGATTTCCCTTTGCAGTACCAGAATTTCCGCGATTGAAGCGAGTCTTCCGCTTATTGCTTGCCGCGCTGCCGGCCTTGTGCGCGATGCACAAAGCCGGTGCCGATGAGCTTTCCTATCCCGAAATCGTCCTGGACGACGTCAAGCATGTCGTCACCGCTCCGGCGCGCTGGGACGAAACGGATTGGCGTACAGCCGGCTGGGCATCGCTGGCCGTGGCCGGCACCGCCTTGATCGTCGACCGCCCGCTGCGCGACGAGATGAGACGCCATTCGGGCAACGACAGCTTCATCACGCAAGTGGAACGTTTCGGCTCGCAATATGCGGCCGGCGTCGTCGGCGGTTTCTATGTCGCAGGGGCGCTGGCCGACAACCAGACCTCCCTGCAGGTGGCCCAGGACGGGCTTGCCGCCAGCCTCATCGCCAGCGGCATCGTCACCCCCACCATCAAGCTGGTCGCCGGCCGCAGCCGCCCCCGCGCCGGCGAGGCGATTTACAACTTCAGGCCGTTCAGCGATGCCAACTCCTCCTTCCCTTCCGGCCATACCACCGAGGCCTTCGCGCTGGCCGCAGTCATCGCCAACCATTACGACGAAACCTGGGTGACCTGCGCCTCCTATTCCTTTGCCGGCCTGGTCGGCCTCGCCCGCAGCTATCATCAGGCGCATTTCGCTTCCGATATCGTGGCTGGCGCGATGATCGGCACGCTGGTCGGCAAGAGCGTCGTCGCGCACAATGCCGCGTTACGTTCCAAAAAGGTAGTCTTGCTTCCCGAGCTTGCACCGGGTCTAATTGGCGTACGCATAGCAGGGAGTTTCTGACATGAAATCCGTACTCGTCCCCTTGGCCAGCGGCAGCGAAGAACTCGAAGCCGTGACCGTTCTCAACATCCTGCGCCGCGCCGGCATCGAGGCCGTCAGCGCCAGTCTCGATGGCCATCCGATACGCGGCAGCCGCGGCACCAAGCTGATCCCCGATACCTCGCTGGATGAGGCGCTGAAGCGCCGTTTCGACATGGTGGTGCTGCCCGGCGGCCAGCCCGGCACCAACAACCTCAAGGCCGATGCGCGCATCATCCGGCTGGTACAACGCATGGCGGCAGATGATCTCTTTGTCTGCGCCGTCTGCGCTGCGCCTTCCGTGCTGGCAGCGGCAGGATTGCTCGACGGCAAGCATGCCACCAGCTTTCCCGGCTCGCTCGATGCATTCCCCAAAGTCCTGCGCCAGCCGCAAGCAGTGGTCGAAGACGGCAAACTCATCACTTCGCGCGGCCCCGGCACGGCAATGGATTTTGCGCTGACGCTGGTGGAACGCCTGGCAGGCAAGGCCAAGCGGGACGAGGTCGAAGCCGGCCTGGTGCGCACGTGATTTCGCCCCTGCAGAAGCTTCCCCCCTCGCTCATCGCACTGTTGCTGCAATTCGCAGCGTTCATGCTGGTCGTATCGGCCATGCGTCAACTCGGCTTGCACCCGGCACCGCTGGTCACCGCCCTGCTCTGCGGCACGCTGTCAGCCGCCCTCAGCCGTATTGCAGGCATGGCACGCTGGTGGCTGTTCATCCAGTTCATCTTTGCCCCTGCGCTGGTACTGATGCTGGCACTCGACATCCCGCCCGGCTTCTTCCTCGCCGCTTTCTTCGTCATGCTGGTGGTGTACTGGAGCACCTTCCGCACCCAGGTTCCGCTGTATCTGTCCAGCGACAAGGTATGGCAGGCATTGGCTTGCAGGCTGCCGACGGGGCCATTCACCTTCATCGATCTCGGTTGCGGCATCGGCGGCGTGCTTGCGCATCTTTCCCGCATCCACCCGCAAGGGAGCTACCACGGCGTGGAAGCCGCACCGCTGCCTTTCCTGTGGAGCTGGCTGCGTACCCGGTTCGGCGGTTACCGCGATTGCACGGTACGTTGGGGCAGCCTGTGGAACAGCGACCTGTCCCGCTACGATGTGGTGTTCGCCTATCTCTCGCCGGTACCGATGGCGCAGCTGTGGCACAAGGCACAGCAGGAGATGCGCCCCGGCAGCCTGTTCATCAGCAACACTTTCGCCGTGCCCGACCACCCGCCGCATGAAACCATCAATGTCGAAGACCTGCATCGCTCGACGCTTTATATCTGGCGCATGTAAACCCGCCAAATCCCGGACTGCCACCTGCGGCACTGCCTGAACGTTCCGGACGGGACGCGCCGGTACACATGCCTGCACTTAAGCGCCCCTTAAGCTTGGCCTCCTAATCTGCGCTCCGTGCAATACGTCACATAAGGAGATGAAGATGATTCGTACATTCCATGTGCTGCTCTTGGTGTTTGTTGCCGTCGCCGGTTTGATGTCGCTGTCTGCCGCGGCACAGACGCCCGATGAGGCACTGGCCTCGATCAGGAATGAAGCGCAGCATTCCATTCCGGCTTTCCGGGGATTCTCGGCCGATACCGGCGAGCGTTTCTTCAAGCAGACTCACGGCAACGAGCTGAGTTGCGCCTCCTGCCATACCGAAAATCCTGCCGCAGCGGGAAAACACGCCAGGACCGGCAAGTCCATCCAGGCACTGGCGCCCGCCGCGAATCCGGAACGTTTTGCCGATGCCGCCAAGATGGAAAAATGGTTCAGACGCAATTGCAACGATGTGCTGGGACGGATTTGCACGCCGCAGGAAAAAGGCGATGTACTCGCCTATCTGCTCACCATCAGGAATTAAGGAGATCGACATGATGCCCGGAACCTCAAGATATTTACACGCCATCGCTGTCGCCATGCTGCTGATGGGAACCATGATGTCCTTTGCCCATGCCGACGACGATGACGATGACGGCGAACGCATGCCCGCCGCCAGGAATGCCCTGTGGCAGGCAGAATGCGGCGCCTGCCACGTCGCTTACCCGCCGCGCCTGCTGCCTGCGGAGTCATGGCATGCACTGATGTCCGGGCTGGACCGGCACTTCGGCAGCGATGCCAGCCTGGCTCCTGCAGCCGAACGGGAGATCGGCGCTTTTCTGGAAAAGAATGCAGGCAGCAACCGCCATGCGGCCGGCAAGCCGATCCTGCGTATCACCGAGACGCGCTGGTTCCAGCGCGAACACGATGAAGTGCCGGAGCGCACCTGGAAGAATCCCAAGGTAAAAAGCCCGGCCAATTGCGCCGCCTGCCATACCCAGGCAGAAAGCGGCAATTACGGCGAGCACGGTATTAGAATACCCAGATGAACCCGCCTGATGGGGAGCCTGGCCGTGAACAGGCTGCCAACGCCGGATCAGGCCCCCTGCAGCACCACGCAACCAGGGGAAGGAAACCTGCAGTGACTTTTCGGATAGGAAAATGCGCATACTGGTGATCGAAGACGATGCCCTGCTGGGCGATGCGATCCAGGCCGGCCTCAGGCAAGCTGGCTATGCCGTGGACTGGATGAAAGACGGCGTCTCGGCCGACCAGGCACTCGCCACCGAAGCCTACGCTGCAGCGGTGCTGGATCTGGGCCTGCCGCGGATGTCCGGACTGGAGGTATTGCGGCGACTGCGCAGCCGTCGGCTCAGCATCCCCGTGCTGGTCCTCACCGCGATGGACACGGTAGAAGACAGGATCAGGGGCCTCGATGCCGGTGCCGACGATTATCTGGCCAAACCGTTCGACATGGGTGAACTGTCCGCACGCGTACGGGCACTCATCCGCCGCGCCAGCGGCAAACCCGCGCCGTCCCTGCAGATCGCCGGCGTGGAGCTGGAACCCGCTGCGCATCAGGTACGCTATCTCGACCGGAGCATCGACCTGCCCGCCAAGGAATTCGCCGTGCTGCATGCCCTGATGCTGAATGCCGGCCGGGTGCTGTCGCGCACCCAGCTCGAAGAACAGCTGTATGCCTGGGGGGAGGAAGTCGAGAGCAACGCAGTCGAAGTGTATATCCACCATCTGCGCCGCAAACTGTTTCCCGAACTGATAGAAACCATCCGTGGCGTGGGTTACCTGATCCCCGATGAAAAGAAGGTCTGAAATGCGCAGGCTGAGCTCCTTGAAACAGCGGCTGCTGTTACTGTCGATAACCACCGTTGTCGCGGTCTGGACCGCTGCGGCCGTCTTTACCTATTTCGATGCACGCGAGGAATTCGACGAGATCCTCGATGCGCATCTCGCACAGTCCGCCGCACTGCTGGTGACCCAGGCTTCGCATGAACTGGAAGAGGTCGAAACGGAGCATGTCCCGTTGCTGCACAAATACTCCCGTCGCGTCGCATTCCAGATATGGGAACAAGGGCGCGTACTGCGCCTGCACTCTGCCAACGCTCCCCGGCAACCGCTGGCGAACCGCGAACAGGGCTTCAGCGACAGCATCATCGACGGCCAGCGCTGGCGGGTCTTCAGCACCTGGGATGATTCGGGCAGGAACCTGATCCACGTGGCGGAACGTGCCGAGGCACGCGACGACCTGGCGCAGGACATCGCGGGCAACCTGCTCAAGCCGCTGTGGTTCTCCTTGCCTTTGCTGACCCTGTTGCTATGGCTGGCGGTGGCGCGCGGCCTGCGTCCGCTGGTGAGACTGACCGCCGACGTGGCGCAGCGCGAACCGGACAATCTGGCCCCGCTGGATGCGGGCAGCGCACCGAGCGAAGCGTTGCCGCTGATCGGGCGGCTCAACGAACTGTTCGTCCGCATCGATGCCTCTTTGCAAAAAGAGCGGCGTTTCACCGCGGACGCCGCGCACGAATTGCGCACTCCGGTGGCGGCAATCAAGGCGCAAGCGCAGGTTGCCCGGGCTGCCGTTTCGGAAGATGAACGCAGCCACGCACTGGACAGCGTGATCCTCGGCTGCGATCGTGCCGCACATCTGATCGATCAACTGCTGACCCTTGCCCGCATCGATTCCCTGAGCGCCGAGACGAGCGCGCCGTGCCATCTCGAAGCCATCGCCGCCGAGGCGATTGCCTCCATCGCGCCGACCGCCCTGGGACAGGATGTGCGGCTCGAGCTGACTGCCGTCGACCAGGCAGTGGTGCGCGGCAATCCGGTATTGCTGCAGATCCTGATACGCAACCTGATCGACAATGCCGTCCGTCATACCCGGCCCGGAACAACCGTGCGTATCGACATCGCCCATGAACCTGGAAAGACATTATTGTCGGTCAGCGACAACGGCCCCGGCATTCCCGCAGCGGAACTGGACAGGGTGGCGGAACGTTTCTATCGCCCCGCGGGGACCAGCGGCAGCGGCAGCGGACTGGGGCTGTCGATCGTCAAACGCATCGCCGAGATCCATGCCGCATCCCTGCAACTTGCGCCAAACATGAAGGGCAGCGGATTGAACGTCGTCGTGGCGTTCCAACCATGACAATCCGGCCGATTGCCCTGAGATCGCGCGATTCGGAGCGTGCGGACTGATGCAAAACCAACTCGCCAGGCATACGCAACGCACGCCAAAACAATTAAAACACGCCTCATCTCAATGAGTTATAAAACGCCTTCGGAAACTCTTCCCAACCCTGATTTTTTTAGATAGGATGCCTCCCCAATCCAGTTGTACATCCAAGCGGCATAGACTGCATCCCAAAAAATCTAACCCACAGCGAGAAACAAACATGAGCGAACATATCCGTTATGTCACCGATGCCACTTTCACTGCCGAGGTGCTGCAATCGCCGCTGCCCGTGCTGGTCGACTACTGGGCCGAATGGTGCGGCCCCTGCCGCATGATCGCCCCGATCCTGGACGAGGTCTCCAAGGAATACTCCGGACGGCTGAACATCGCAAAGCTGAACGTGGACGAGAACCAGCAGACCCCGCAGAAGTATGGTGTGCGCGGCATTCCGACGCTGATGTTGTTCAAGAACGGCAACATCGAAGCAACCAAGGTCGGCGCATTGTCCAAATCGCAACTCACCGCTTTCATTGACAGCCACATCTGAACCCTTTAATCTCCCGCCCGCGACTGCCCTGTTTCGTCCTGAAACTCAGCCTTACAAAACAAACCAACGACACTCAAGGCAGTACGGCGCGGGAACACCCGCAAACCCAGTAACACTTCCCATGTAACTCATCACAACCCAGCGCAATCGCGCCTCATCCATATATGCATTTATCCGACCTCAAGACCAAACACATCACCGAGCTGGTGGAAATCGCCACCACCAATCAAATCGATAACGCCAACCGCATGCGCAAGCAGGATTTGATCTTCGCGCTGCTGAAGAACCAGGCGAAAAAAGGCGAAAGCATTTTTGGCGAAGGTACCCTGGAGGTGCTGCCAGACGGCTTCGGTTTCCTGAGGTCGCCTGACACCTCCTATCTGGCCGGTCCCGATGACATCTACGTCAGCCCCAGCCAGGTGCGCCGCTTCAACCTGCATACCGGCGATTCGATCGAGGGCGAAATCCGCACCCCCAAGGAAGGCGAGCGTTATGTTGCACTGGTCAAGGTGGACAAGGTCAACGGCGAACCGCCGGAGAACGCCAAGAACAAGATCCTGTTCGAGAACCTGACACCGCTGTTTCCAACCCAGCAGATCTGCCTGGAACGCGACATCCGCGCGGACGAGAACCTCACCGGACGCGTCATCGACATCATCGCCCCCATCGGCAAGGGCCAGCGCGGCCTGCTGGTCGCCTCGCCCAAGTCCGGCAAGACGGTGATGCTGCAGCATATCGCCCACTCCATCGCCTCCAACAACCCGGAAGCGATATTGATCGTACTGCTGATCGACGAGCGCCCCGAAGAAGTCACCGAGATGAGCCGCACCGTGCGTGGCGAAGTGGTCGCCTCCACCTTCGACGAACCGGCCACCCGACACGTGCAGGTCGCCGAGATGGTGCTGGAAAAGGCCAAACGCCTGGTCGAACACAAGAAGGACGTGGTCATCCTGCTCGACTCGATCACCCGTCTGGCACGTGCCTACAACACCGTAATCCCCTCCTCCGGCAAGGTACTGACCGGCGGTGTCGACGCCAATGCCCTGCAACGCCCCAAGCGCTTCTTCGGCGCGGCGCGCAACGTCGAGGAAGGCGGCTCGCTGACCATCATCGCCACCGCGCTGGTGGATACCGGCAGCCGCATGGACGACGTCATCTACGAAGAATTCAAGGGTACCGGCAACATGGAGATTCACCTGGATCGCCGCATGGCCGAGAAACGCATCTACCCGGCCATCAACGTCAACCGCTCCGGCACCCGCAAGGAAGAACTGCTGATCAAGCAGGATCTGCTGCAGCGCATCTGGGTGCTGCGCAAGCTGCTCTACCCCATGGACGAGCTGGAAGCGATGGAATTCCTGCTGGACAAGGTCAAGGCAACCAAAAACAACGCGGAATTCTTCGATTCAATGAAGCGTTGATCCCTGAAAAAAGGGTTTTGACGGTCGGTCATGTTTATGTATAATGCGCGGCTCTGAAAATCCACAATTTCAGTGGAGGCTAACCTTAAGGTTATGCCGTAACTAAAAAACAACCGCATCAAGCGAGGTCGTTATGTACGCAGTAATCAAAACCGGTGGCAAGCAATATCGCGTTGTCCAAGGTGAAACCCTGAAGATCGAATCCATCGACGGCGACGTCGGCGGCGCGATCGTATTGGACAAAGTGCTGATGGTCGGCAACGGCGACAAGGTCTCCGTCGGCAAGCCCCTGCTGAGTGGTGCAACCGTCAAGGCGACCATCATCGCCAACGGCCGCCACGACAAAGTGACTATCTTCAAGATGCGTCGTCGCAAGCACTATCAAAAGCATCAAGGTCATCGTCAAAACTACACCGAGATCCGCATCGACGGCATCTCGGCTTAATTCTGAAGGAGCTGCAACATGGCATCGAAAAAAGGCGGGGGTAGTACCAGTAACGGCCGCGACTCGCACTCGAAACGACTGGGTGTAAAGAGCTACGGCGGCGAACTGATTAGCGCAGGCAGCATCATCGTGCGTCAGCGTGGCACCCAGGTGCACGCAGGCGACAACGTCGGCATGGGCAAAGATCACACCTTGTTCGCCAAGATCACCGGCAAGGTGGTATTTGCGGTCAAGGGCGCTATGAAGCGCAAGACGGTCAGCATCGTCGCTGCTTAAGCATTCAAGCAGTTAGAATGAGCCCTATCGCGAGGTAGGGCTTTTTTATTTTCCGGTCACTCCATCATGAAATTCATCGACGAATCAAAAATTGAAGTCATTGCAGGCAACGGCGGAAACGGCGCAGCCAGCTTTCGTCATGAAAAATATATCGAAAAGGGCGGGCCGGACGGCGGCGACGGCGGGCGTGGCGGCAGCGTGATCGCCGTCGCCGACCGCAACATCAATACCCTGGTGGATTATCGCTTCGCCCGCATGCACCGGGCCAAGAACGGCGAATCCGGTCGCGGGGCAGATTGTTATGGCAAAGGCGCGGACGATGTCATCCTGCGCATGCCGGTAGGCACGGTCATCACCGACATCAATACCGGCCAGGTCATCGCCGACCTGACTCACGACGGGGAACGGGTCCAGCTCGCCAAAGGCGGCGCCGGCGGCCTGGGCAACCTGCACTTCAAGTCCAGCACCAACCGCGCGCCGCGCCAGTGCACCCCCGGCGAAGAAGGGGAACGCCGCGAGCTGCGACTGGAGCTGAAGGTATTGGCCGATGTCGGCCTGCTCGGCATGCCCAATGCAGGCAAGTCCACCTTCATCCGCGCGGTCTCGGCAGCACGCCCCAAAGTGGCCGATTACCCGTTCACCACCCTGCATCCCAATCTGGGCGTGGTGCGCGTCTCGGAAGAAAAGAGCTTCGTCATCGCCGATATCCCGGGCCTGATCGAAGGGGCGGCAGAAGGCGCCGGCCTGGGGCACCAGTTCCTGCGCCATCTGGCGCGCACCCGCCTGCTGCTGCATCTGGTGGATCTTGCGCCGATGTATGAGGGTATAGACCCGGTGCACGAAGCCCATGCCATCCTGAACGAGCTGAAAAAATACGACGAGGCCCTGTACAACAAGCCGCGCTGGCTGGTGCTGAACAAGCTGGATCTGCTGGAAGACCGGGACGAGAGGATCGCCGCCTTTCTCAAGGCCTTCGGCGACAACACTCGCTACTTCGCGATCTCGGCCATCAATGGCGAAGGCTGCAAGGAATTGACTTACGCTATCATGGAACATATCGACCAGATCACGGCCCGGGAACGCGACGCCGTGTCCGAGAGTGCTCAAGAAACCGAGATCGACGTTCACGACCCGCTAGTATGAAAACCGTTCTGACCCAATCCAGACGCATCGTCGTCAAAGTCGGCAGCAGCCTTGTCACCAACCAGGGTACCGGCCTGGATATGGACGCCTTGGGCAACTGGGCGCAGCAGATCGCCACATTGCGCACCCAAGGCTGCGAAGTGGTACTGGTCTCCTCCGGCGCCATCGCCGAAGGCATGCAACGCCTGGGCTGGAAGCAACGCCCCAGCGCCGTGCATGAATTGCAGGCTGCCGCGGCGGTCGGCCAAATGGGGCTGGTGCAGGCATATGAAAGCTGCTTCCGGCGGCATCGGTTAAATGCCGCACAAGTATTGCTGACCCATGCCGACCTCGCCGACCGCGAACGTTACCTCAATGCCCGTTCCACCCTGCGCACGCTGCTCAATCTGGGCGTCATCCCGATCATCAACGAGAACGACACCGTCGTTACCGACGAGATCAAGTTTGGCGACAACGACACGCTGGGGGCGCTGGTCGCCAACCTGATCGAAGCCGATGCGCTCGTCATTCTCACCGACCAGGACGGCCTCTACACTGCCGATCCGCGCAAGGATCCGGGCGCCACGCTCATCAGTGTAGCGCGGGCGGGCGACGCCACATTAGAGGCGATGGCCGGCGGCGCCGGCAGCCACATCGGCCGCGGCGGCATGATCACCAAAGTACTGGCCGCCAAACGCGCAGCCCGCAGCGGTGCCCACACGGTCATCGCATCCGGCCACGAACGCGATGTGTTGCCACGCCTGCTGCAGGGCGAATCCATCGGCAGCCTGCTGACGGCCACCTCGCTCTCGCTCGATGCGCGCAAGCAGTGGCTCGCCGATCATCTGCAAGTGAGCGGCAAGGTCATGCTGGATGCGGGTGCTGTGCGGGTACTGCGCAACGAGGGAAAGAGCCTGCTGCCTATCGGCGTGACCCAGGTCAGCGGGGAATTCCAGCGTGGCGCGGTCGTCGCCGTGCTCGATACCGAAGGCCAGGACATCGCGCGCGGCCTCATCAACTACAGCTCCGCTGAGGCGCGTCGCATCGCCGGCAAGGCGAGCGGCGAGATCGAAATCATTCTCGGCTACGTCGACGAACCGGAATTGATTCACCGCGACAATTTAGTGCTGCTATAACGCCAAGAAACGGGAGGCCGCCATCGTATCGAACGGCCACCCCAGCTCAGCTCCGGTATCCACGCGCAACAGTACGGGGATACGCACGCCATATTTTTCCAGCAGTTCATCGTCATCGGCAATATCGATGTAACTCGCTTCGATGCCAGCTTCCCGGAGGATCGCCTTCGCCTCGTCGCACAGATGACAGAACTCCGTACCGTAAAGCCTGATAGCCGACATCGCGCTAACTCCTTTCATACCAGAGCTGGCTGCGCTTGACGATATACACCACACTCAACATCACCGGCACTTCGATCAACACCCCCACCACGGTTGCAAGCGCCGCACCCGACTCGAAACCGAACAGGCTGATCGCCGCCGCCACGGCCAGTTCGAAGAAATTGGAAGCCCCGATCAGCGCAGACGGGCCGGCCACGCAGTGCGCCTCGCCGAAACGCCGGTTGAGCCAGTATGCAAAGCCGGAAGTAAAGTACACCTGGATGGTGATGGGCACGGCCAGCATCAGTATGACGAGCGGCTGCTCGACGATGGCCTTGCCCTGGAAGGCGAACAGCAGCACCAGCGTCAGCAGCAGCGCGGAAATGGAGATCGGGCCGAGCGCCGCCAGGGTGCGCTGCAATACCTCCTCGCCGCGCACCAGCAGCAGCTTGCGCCATACCTGTGCCAGCAGCACCGGCAGCACGATGTAGAGCACCACCGACACCAGCAACGTATCCCACGGCACGATGATGGCCGACAGGCCCAGCAGCAAGGCAACCAGCGGGGCGAAGGCGAACACCATGATGGTGTCGTTGAGTGCAACCTGGCTCAAGGTGAACAGCGGTTCGCCGTTCACCAGGCGGCTCCACACGAACACCATCGCGGTGCAGGGAGCGGCGGCGAGCAGCACCAGTCCGGCGATGTAGCTGTCGAGCTGTTCCGCCGGCAGATACGGCGCGAACAGGTGGCGGATGAACAGCCAGCCCAGCAGCGCCATGGAAAACGGCTTGACCGCCCAGTTGATGAACAGCGTGACACCGATGCCGCGCCAGTGTTTTCGCACCTCGTGCAGCGCGCTAAAGTCGATGCGCAACAGCATGGGGATGATCATCACCCAGATCAGCAGTCCGACCGGAATATTGACCCTGGCAACCTCCAGGCCACCCAGCCAGTGGAACGGAGCGGGTATGGCCTGCCCCAGCACCACGCCGACGACGATGCACAGGAAGACCCACAGGGTCAGGTAGCGTTCGAAGATGCTCATGCTGTCAATCCTTGATGCGACCGATCTCGGCGAGTTTATCTTTCAGCACCAGCCTGTCCAGTTTGTCGATCGGCAAGCTCAGGAACAACTGGATACGGCGCGCCAACTGTTCGGAAGCCCTCTTGAATGCCACTCGCCGCGCTTCATCGCCTTCGACATGCGCCGGGTCGGGAATGCCCCAATGCGCCGTCGCCGGATGCCCCAGCCACACCGGGCAGGCTTCGCCCGCAGCGTTGTCGCAGACGGTGAAGATGAAATCGAATTCGGGCGCTCCTGGCACAGCGAACTCGTCCCAGCTTTTGCTGCGCAGGCCTTCGATGCTGTAGCCTTGCTGTTGCAGCAGTTCCAGCGCGCCCGGATTGACGCACCCGGCCGGCTTGCTGCCCGCACTCCAGGCTTTGAACCTGCCCTTGCCCAGGTTGTTGAACAGCACCTCGCCCAGGATGCTGCGTGCCGAATTGCCGGTGCACAGCACCAGTACGTTGTATTGCTTTTCACTCATGTCATCATCCTTGTCTCAACACTTATTGATAGGGGCGCACTGTGCCGCATCGCCTGCACAGCAATGTTCGGTGAGATAGGCAATCAGCTTGTCCATCTCGGTGAAATTGGCGCTGTAGATGACAAAACGCCCCTCCGTCCGCGCTTTGATCAGCCCGGCATGTGCCAGCGTTTTCAAGTGGAACGACAGCGTTGCCGGGGGAATGCCCAGTTCCTCCCCCACCGCGCCGGCCGCAACGCCCTGCTTCCCAGCCTGCACCAGCAAACGAAAGATCGACAAACGCGATTCCTGCGCCAGTGCCGCCAACGCTCCTACCGCCACTTCAATATCCATCCTCACCTCTGCCACATATTCTATATTTCCAATATTATAGAAACGTTACACCTGCCACAACCATGGCCGGCAACAAATCCATGAATTGCATACGTGCTAGCATAGCTTCCGGCTTCAAACTTTCGCCTTGATCGTCAGCGAGTATTTGCATGTTTCTGGAACTGTTCATCCTCATAGTATTGGTTGCCATCGTCGTCATCGCACTACGACCGCCGCGCCGTTGAACGAGCCGTCCGCAAAGGCGGTCCCCATTTTCATTTGAAGCGGAGCCTCCACAGGCAATCACAACGCAGGGAAAATAAACTCGCCAGATCCACACTGGAGCGGGAGGTTATCGCGCCCCACTTTGGACACAATGTCTGCCGTCCACGCTCAAAAACGGGGCGTTTGCATGCAAGATTGCCGGGTCACCTTTCCCCGTGCATTTAAACGAATCCCCCCGTCAATAAACATTTCCAGTTTAACTTTGACTCAACAATCGCTTATCAAATACATTTCCCGGAAACCTGTTTCTGGCACGCTACATGCAATCTCCCGAAGTGCTTTCCCATCACTCTGGAGACGTTCATGAAACCTATCAGCAAGCACTTGGCCAAATGGCTGGCAGTATTGCCGCTGGCTTTTTCCCTCAACGGCAGCCTGCATGCAGAGACTGTCGCCCGCTACGGAATCTCGATGGCGGATATCCCCCTCACCACCGGCCAGCCGGATCGCGGCGCTGGCGCCTATCAATTCACCGGCCACACCCTCTACGATCCGCTGATCGCCTGGGAGGCCAATATCAGCGACCGTCCGGGCAAACTGGTCCCCGGTCTGGCCACCAACTGGAAGGTGGATCCCAAGGACAACAAGAAGTGGCTGTTCACCCTGCGCAAGGGCGTGAAATTCCATGACGGTTCGGAATTCAATGCCGATGCGGTGATCTGGAACCTGGACAAGGTGCTGGCCGACAAATCGCCCCAGTTCGATGCCAAGCAAAGTGCGCAGGTACGTCCCCGCATCCCTTCCATCGCTTCCTATCGCAAGGTGAATGACTACGCCGTGGAGATCACCACCAAGGAAGTGGATGCCTTGTTCCCGTACCAGCTGCCCTGGTTCCTGATCTCCAGCCCGGCGCAATGGGAAAAGATGGGCAAGGACTGGAGCCAGGTAGCCATGCATCCATCCGGCACCGGTCCGTTCAAGCTCGACAAGCTGGTGCCCAGGGAGCGGGCCGACCTGGTGAAGAACAACGACTACTGGGACAAGAAGCGCCTGGCCAAGACAGACCGCATCGTGCTCGTGCCGATCCCGGACGCGATGACCCGGGTCAATGCCTTGCTGAACGGCCAGGTGGATCTCATCGAGACCCCGCCGCCCGATGTCGTGCCGCAACTCAAGAGCGCAGGCTTCAAGCTGGTGCAGAACGTGACCCCGCACGTGTGGCCCTATCACTTCTCCACGCTGCCCGGCTCGCCCTGGACCGATATCCGCGTGAGGAAGGCAGCCAATCTGGCCATCGACCGCGACGCCGTCGTCAAATTGATGAACGGCCTGGCAACGCCTGCCGTCGGTCAGATGGATGTCACCAGCCCCTGGTTCGGCAAACCCGCTTTCAAGATCCGCTATGACCTCGCCGCTGCACGTGCGCTGATGGCCCAGGCCGGCTATACCAAGGAGCACCCGCTGGTGGCCAAGGTGATCATCGCTCAGGGCGGCACCGGACAGATGCTCTCCCTGCCCATGAACGAGTTCATCCAGCAGAGTCTGGCCGAGATCAACATCCAAGTGAGCTTCGAGGTGGTCGAGCTGGAGAATCTCTACCTGCACTGGCGCAGCGGGGCCGCGGCTGACATGAATGCCGGCAAGGGAATCACCGCCATCAATCTGGGTTACGTCACCGCCGACCCGTTCTACGGCATCACCCGCTTTGTGGACAGCCGTTATGTGGCGCCCAATGGCGTGAACTGGGGAGGCTACAACAATCCCAAAGTCGATGCGCTGGTGGACAAGATCCGCACCACGTTCAACACCAGGACGCAGGACGGCCTGCTGTCCAAGGTCCACGAGATCATGGTGGACGATGCGCTGATGTTGTGGGTCGTCCATGACGTGAATCCGCACGCCCTCTCGCCTAAGGTCAAGGAATTCGTCCAGGCCCAGCACTGGTTCCAGGACCTGACGACTCTCCGTATGTAAACCGTCGTGCCGGAGCGGGTGAAGGTCGTAGCAACTGCCACCGCCCTCACCCGATTCGGACCGATTCAACAGAGCGCCCCATGCTTATCTATATCTTCAAACGTGTGCTGTACGCCATCCCCATCGCCCTGAGCGTGACGGTGGTGTCCTTCATACTGGTCTATCTTGCTCCCGGCGATCCCCTCAACGCCATCGCCCCCGCCGATGCACCGGCAGAAGTGATCCAGGCATTGAAGAGTGCCTACGGCCTGGACCGGCCCGTTCCCGTCCAGTACGGCATGTGGCTGCTGCGGGCTGTGCAGGGAGACCTGGGCACGTCCATCGCTTCGGGCCGTGCGGTTGCCGGAGAAGTCATGAGTGCTGTCGGCAACACGCTCTTGCTCGCGGGCTTTGCCGCCTTCGCCGGCGTGCTGGCGGGCTGCATCCTCGGCGCACTGGCCGGTTACCACCGCGGTACCTGGATGGACCGAGCCGCCACGGTAGTCTCAGTGATCGGCGTCAGCATTCCCCATTACTGGCTGGGACTGGTGCTGACCATCGTCTTCTCCATCTGGCTGGGCTGGTTCCCGGCCATGGGTGCCGGTCCCGACGGATCGGGTGCATGGCTGTGGGATCTCGCGCATCTGCGCTATCTGGTGTTGCCGGCACTCACCCTGTCGGTCATTCCGATGGGCATCATCACCCGCACCGTCCGCGCGCTGGTGGCCGACATGCTGGAACAGGAATTCGTGGTCGCCCTGCGGGCCAAGGGTTTGTCCGGCCGCGCCGTCTTCCGCCATATCGCCAAAAACACCGCCCCCACCGTGCTGGCCGTGGCCGGCCTGCAGATCGGCTACCTGATGGGCGGCTCGATCCTGGTGGAGACTGTCTTCGCCTGGCCGGGCACCGGCTACCTGCTGAACACCGCCATCTTCCAGCGGGACATCCCCTTGTTGCAGGGAACCCTGCTGGTGCTGTGCATGTTCTTCGTGGTCCTGAACCTGGTGGTGGACATCCTGCAACCCCTGATCGATCCCCGCATGGGACGCGGCTGAAAGGAATCTGAATATGCCTGTTTCTCTTGTCATACCCGTGCACGCCGTGGTGGCGACACCCAGCCGCAGCTACTGGGCCATGGTGTGGCACCAGCTGCGCCGGGACCCGATGGCCTTGTTCATCTCTGCCATCCTGCTGCTGATCATCCTTTCCGCCGTGTTCGCGCCGTGGCTGGCACCGGATGACGCCTACAAGGGCAGCATGCTGCACCGACTGCTGCCCTTGGGCAGCGAGGGCCATCTGCTCGGCACCGATGAACTGGGCCGCGACATGGTCTCCCGCCTGATGTACGGCGGACGCATCTCCCTGCTGATGGGCGTGGTCCCGGTGCTGGCGGCATTCGTCATCGGTACCGCGATCGGCCTGTTCGCGGGTTATGTCGGCGGCACGGTGAACATGGCCATCATGCGCGTGCTGGACGTGTTCTATGCCTTCCCCTCGGTGCTCCTGGCGGTGGCCATCTCCGGCGCACTCGGTCCCGGCATGAGCAACAGCCTGATCGCGTTGAGCCTGATCTTCATCCCACAGGTAGTGCGGGTGGCGGAGAGCGTCACGACCCAGGTGCGCAAACTGGACTACATCGAGGCAGCCCGCATGAGCGGCGCCGGCGCATTCTCCATCATCCGCGTCCATGTGCTGGGCAACGTGCTGGGGCCGGTGTTCGTCTATGCCACGGGCCTGCTCAGCGTCAGCATGATCCTGGCCTCGGGGCTGTCCTTCCTCGGCCTCGGCGTCAAACCGCCGGAACCGGAATGGGGGCTCATGCTCAACACGCTGCGCTCGGCCATCTATACCAACCCGTGGGTGGCGGCCTTGCCCGGCGCCCTGATCTTTATCACCTCGATCGCATTCAATCTGCTGGCAGACAGCGTGCGTTCGGCCATGGATATCCGTCGATGAATACCCGCCCTCCAACCCATAGCCAGGATCGCGGTGGCCCCTCCCAGCCGCTGCTGATCGTGCGCGACCTGAAAAAATATTTCCCCGTGCGCGGCGGCCTGCTCGATCGCAAGCGCAAATTCGTGCATGCCGTGGACGGCGTGAGTTTTTCCGTACCCAAGGGCAAGACGCTGGGCATCGTCGGCGAATCCGGCTGCGGCAAATCGACGACGGCCCGACTCATCGCCCACCTGATGGCGCCGGACGACGGCAGCATGATCTTCGACGGCGAAGGCGTGGCGGAACTGGGCGGCATCGAACTCAAGGAATTCCGCCGCAACCTGCAGATGGTGTTCCAGGATTCATATGCTTCCCTCAATCCGCGGCTCAGCATCGCCGAGACCATCGCCTACGGTCCCCGTATCCACGGCGTTACAACCACGGAGGCCGGCCGGCTGACGCAGGATCTGCTCTTCCGCGTCGGCCTGGAGCCCGATCAGTTCGGCAGCCGCTATCCCCATGAACTTTCCGGCGGGCAGCGGCAGCGCGTGAACATCGCACGGGCGCTGGCATTTGACCCGAGGATGGTGATACTCGACGAAGCGGTGGCCGCGCTGGACAAATCGGTGCAGGCGCAGGTACTGAATCTGCTGCAGGAGCTGAAGGCCGAACGGCAGCTCACTTACCTGTTCATCTCCCACGATCTGCATGTGGTGCATTACCTGAGCGACCATGTGATGGTGATGTACCTGGGCGAAGTGGTGGAGACCGGGCCGGTAGAAGATATCTACGGCCACGCTGCCCATCCCTATACCCGCGCATTGCTGTCCGCCGTGCCCTCCATGGACCCCGATCACCGTACCGAGGTGCCGCCCCTCAACGGCGACCCGCCCAATCCGATCGATCCGCCGGACGGATGCCGCTTCCGCGACCGCTGCCCCCATGCGCATGCGGTCTGCGCGGCGCAGGCGCCGGTCCTTGCGGCAGTGGGCGAAAACGTCGCCCACAGTGTGGCCTGTCACATGAACGACAGACTGTCCGGCCATCCGGAAGCAAAACAGGAGAATCACGCATGAACGCCCCTCTGGTTTCCGTGCAGGATCTCAGCGTGCAGTTCCACGGCCATCGCAACGCGAGCGCGCTCAACCGGGTCAGTTTCGAACTGGGGGAAGGCGAAGTACTCGGGCTGCTGGGCGAGTCCGGGTCGGGCAAGAGCGTCACCTTGCGCACCCTGTTGCGCCTGTACCCGGAGCACAACACACGCATCAGCGGGCACATCCGGATCGACGGCAAGGATGTGCTGGCGCTCAAGGGGCACGAGCTGGAGCTGTACCGGGGCGGGACGGTCTCGATGGTGTTCCAGGAGCCGGGACTGGCTTTCGACCCGGTCTACACCATCGGCCGGCAGATCACCGAGGCCATACGCGTCCACGAAGCCGTAGACGAAAACGCTGCCCGTCTGCAGGCATTGCAGATGCTCGACAGGGTGCAGATCCCGCAGGCAAAACAGCGCTTCGACACCTATCCCGGCGAGCTTTCCGGCGGCATGCGGCAGCGGGCCATGATTGCCCTGGCCTTGGCCTGCAAGCCGAAACTGCTGCTGGCAGACGAACCGACCACCGCGCTGGACGCATCGGTGCAGATCCAGATCCTGCTGCTGCTGCGCGAGTTGCAGAAGGAGACCGGCATGTCGGTGATCTTCGTCACCCACGACATCGGCGCCGCCGTGGAAGTGGCGGACCGCATCGCCGTCATGTACGCCGGCCGCATCGTCGAACAGGGGCCGGTGGCCGGTATCGTGCGCCGGCCGCGGCATCCTTATACCGCCGACCTGCTGGCCTCCAGCGTGGGAATGGAGAATCGCGGCAAGGCCCTGGTGGCCATCCCCGGCTCGCCTCCAGACCTGGCATGCCTGCCGCCGGGCTGCAGTTTCGCGCCCCGTTGCGCCCATGCCGGCGACCAGTGCCGCCATGAGGTCCCGCCTGTCATTGGCATCGGGAACGAGTCCCTGGCCTGCTTTCATCCCATCCTGCCGTTCACGGAGGCCGCATGAATTCCGGCGAAGAACTGGAAGCCACCCGCAGCAGGGGTGGCCTGGCGAACGAGGTCTGCCGCAAGGTCGCCGAAGAGATCGTGCTGGGCAATTTCGCACCGAGCACCCGCCTGGATGAAGCGAGCCTGGCCGATCGTTTCAACGTCTCGCGCACGCCGGTGCGCGAGGCCCTGAAGCAGCTATCCATCATGGGACTGGTGGAGTACCGACCCAACCGCGGTTCTGTAGTCGCGACCATGACCCCCGAGAAGCTGGACCAGATGTTCGAGGCCATCGGCGAACTGGAGGCTGCCTGCGCACGCCACGCTGCCCTGCGCATGACCGAGGCCGACCGGGCCCAATTGCGGGAGTTGCATGCCCGTGGGCGAGCAGCCATGCAGGCGGGGGATATGGACCGTTATGATGCGGCAAATCTTGAACTGCATACCACGATCATCCAAGGCTGTCATAATCCGGTACTGATCGATATCGCCATGAACTTGCGGCACCGCATGTCCCCTTTTCGGCGCACCCAGTTTCGCAACATGGAACGCATGGGAGAATCGTTTGCGGAACACACAGTGATCGTGGAAGCGATCCTGTCGCACGATGTGATCACCACTTACCGGGCCATGCGAACCCACCTGCTGTCCGCACGTAGCGCCACTACCCGGGCCGCACCGGTATGGGCGAGTCAGGCTGCCGACAACAAGACAGATAAATGAAACGGAGATGCAGTACATCATGAATCCCATCCTTGGCAGCCGGGGCGCTGTCGTCGCCCCCCACTCCCTCGCCTCCCAGGCTGGCCTCGATATCCTGCGCGAAGGCGGCAACGCGATCGAAGCCACCATCGCCGTGGCCTCCACCCTGGCGGTTGTCTATCCCCACATGACCGGCATCGGCGGCGACGCTTTCTGGCTGCTGCACGCGCCAGGACAAGGCATGAACTCCATCGACGCCTGCGGCGCGGCGGGCGCAAAAGCCACCCGGGAGCTGTACAGCGGGCTGGACAGCATTCCATGGCGCGGTCCGCTGGCCGCCAATACGGTCGCCGGCACGGTCTCCGGCTGGGGCGCAGCCTATGACTACAGCCGCACACGCTGGGGCGGCCGCCTGCCGTTCGCACGCCTGCTGGAAAGCGCGATCCGCTATGCACGGGAAGGCTTTCCCGTGACCCGCAGCCAGGAGGAAAATACCCGCGCCAAACTGGCCGAGCTCGTCAACCAGCCCGGGTTTGCCTCGACCTTCCTGGATCGGGGACAAATCCCCGCATATGGCCAGCCTCATCGCTTCCCCGTGTTGGCGGACACCTTTGAGCAACTGGCCCGGGCGGGTGCCGAGGATTTCTACCGCGGGGAGCTGGCCCGTCAGATCGGCGCCGACCTGGCCGCCATCGGCAGCCCCGTCACCGCTGCCGACCTGGCCAGTCACCAGGCCAGGATCAAACCGCCGCTGCAACTGCGCCTGAGCAATGCCACGGTGTACAACATGGCGCCGCCAACCCAGGGCCTGGCTTCGCTGCAGATCCTCGGCATCTACGACCGCATCCGCCAAAGCGGCTGGAACCCGGACAACGCGGAGGGTGTCCATGCGCTGGTGGAAGCCACCAAGCAGGCCTTCCTGTTGCGCGACAGGCATGTAACCGACCCCGCACACATGACCGTCGATCCGTCCGCGCTGTTAAGCAACAAGACACTGGATGCCTCAGCTGCAGCCATACCCCTGCACCACGCCAGCCCGTGGCCGGCCCCCGTCTCCGACGGCGACACCACCTGGATGGGCGTGGTGGACGCCGAGGGGCGGGCAGTGAGCATGATCCAGAGCATCTATTTCGAATTCGGCAGCGGTGTCGTGCTGCTGGGCAGCGGCATCTGGTGGCAGAACCGCGGCTGCTCCTTCGACCTCAAGCCGGGCCGCCTGCGCAGCCTGGAACCTGGGCGCAAACCTTTCCATACGCTCAATCCGGCCATGGCCGCGCTGGACGACGGACGCCTGCTGGTCTACGGCACCATGGGCGGCGAAGGCCAGCCGCAAACCCAGGCGGCGGTGTTTTCCCGATACGTATGGGGCGGCCACAACGTGCGCTCTGCCGTGGCAGCGCCTCGCTGGCTGCTGGGCCGTACCTGGGCGGAACAGAGTACAACGCTGAAGCTGGAGTCCCGCTATCCGCCGCACGTCATCCAGTCCTTGCGCAAGCTGGGACACCCGGTGGAGATGGTGGCCGATTTCGACGAGCGCATGGGCCATGCCGGTGCGCTGGTGCTGCACCCGCAAGGCTGGATCGAGGGTGGAGAAGACCCGCGCAGCGACGGCTGCGTGGCTGCATGGTGATGCCGTCCATTATCGATCCCGAGAAAAGACATCCGGCATGAAATTCAAGTTCGATTGGTTCCTCAAGGGCATGCTGGTGGCCGTCGGGCTGGCTTTTCTGTGGCCCGCCCCCGGTGCCCACGGCGGTTTCCTGCATCCGGAACTGCTCAACAAGGCAGGCATCGCCCTGATATTTTTTCTCAACGGCCTGGGATTGAGTTTCCTGGCGCTACGCGACGGGGCGCTGCGCTGGCAGGTGCATCTCCTCATCCAGGCCAGTACTTTCCTGATATTCCCGCTACTTGGATGGGGATTTCTCAAACTCACCGGCGACTGGATGTCAGTGGATCTGCAAGACGGTTTCTTCTACCTCTGCGCCCTGCCATCCACAGTCTCCTCCTCCGTCGCGCTCACCGTGGCGGCCCGCGGAAACGTGCCGGCAGCGGTGTTCAATGCCACCCTCTCCAGCCTTATCGGCGTGGTGCTGACCCCGCTGTGGATGGCCTGGATACTGGGTCGCAGTGGCACCGCTTTCGCCGTCGCGCCAGTGGTGATGGATTTGTTGCTATGGCTGGTGCTGCCACTTGTGCTGGGACAACTCACCCGCCCATTGCTGAGTGCGTGGGCCAGCCGCAACAAAGCCCGGATCCAGATGGCAGACCGACTGACCATCCTTGTGCTGGTCTATACCTCCTTCAGCGATTCGGTGCAGCAGGGCATATGGTCACACTATGGTCCCATCATGCTGGCAGAAACCATCGCTGGCACCGGAGTGTTGTTCTCCCTGGTGTTATTTTTGACCCGAGCCCTGTCTAATCTGCTTGGGCTATCCACGGAAGATCGCATCGCGGCCATCTTCTGCGGCTCCAAGAAGACTCTGGCCTCCGGGGTACCCATGGCCCATCTGATATTCGGCGCCAATCCCGCCTTGGGGCTCATCCTCATGCCCATCATGATCTATCACCCCTTGCAACTGGCAGTGGGTGGCATCATCGCGCAGCACTGGGCCCATCGGACAGAGAAATAACGGGCTGCAAAGAAACAGGGGGCTTGCGCCCCCGTTTCCTTCGTCACTTTGCTGGAAAAACCTGGCTTCAGCGGTTATACCTGCGGTAGCTGACATGCCGCATGTTCCCGGCAACCGCGCTCTCCATCCAGTGCTTGACACGGACGGCATCGCCGACGCGGGTACGCTTGCCCCAGGAATCCAGCAGCACGATCACCACCGGCCGGTCGGTAATCCTGGCCTGCATCACCAGACAACGGCCAGCCTCGCTGATATAACCGGTCTTGCTGACACCGATCTCCCATTGCGAGTTTCTTACCAGCGGGTTGGTATTGCTGTAACGCAATGTCCGGCGGCCCTCCACTTGCACGATATGCGATTGTGTCGTGGTATAGCGCTGGATATCGGGATAGCCCTGTGCCGCCATTACCATCTTGACCAGGTCCTGCGCGGTCGAGACGTTCGCGCTGTTCAGTCCGGTGGGATCGTAGAAGTGCGTCGAATTCATGCCCAATTCGCGCGCCTTGGCGTTCATCATCGCCAGCATCACGGGTGTGCCGCCCGGATAGGTGCGCGCCAGTGCGGCGGCAGCCCGATTCTCGGAAGCCATCAAGGCCACTTTGATCAATTCGTCGCGCGTCAGTGTCATGCCGTTGCGCATGCGCGAGCGGGTTCCCTTCAGGTGATCGCGATCCTCCGCGCTGATGCTGATCGGTTCATCCATGGGCAGTTTTGCGTCGAGAACCACCATCGCCGTCATCAACTTGGTGATGGAAGCGATCGGGACGACGTTATCGGCATTCTTGGCATAGATCGGACGCTGGTCCTGTTCATCGTAGATCATGGCGATGGCGGATTGCAGCCTCGGCGCCGGCATGCGGCTGAAAGCCTGCACGGACGCCTGGTCGTTGCGCACCGCCTGGCTTGCCTCCTCGTCGCCTGCCGCATAGGCCTGCAACAGATGGCCGAACAATGCCAGCATGATGATTTTCTTATGCATGATTCCCCTCTGAATCCCTTTGAATCCAATGACGGCCGGCAGGATACCTTATAAAAACAATAAAATTCAACGCATGTCGCAAAATAGCTAATGTTCTTCCTGCAGTTGCAGCGCCCACATCTGGGCATATATTCCCTGTATTTCCAGAAGGTTACGATGCGTCCCCCGTTCGACGATGCGTCCTTTGTCCATCACCAGAATCTGATGAGCGTCAATGACGGTCGACAAACGGTGAGCAATCACCAGTGTGGTGCGGTTTTGGGCGATGTTGCGCAATTCGTCCTGTATGGCCTTCTCGGACTTGGAATCCAGCGCCGAGGTCGCCTCGTCGAAGATCAGTATCGCGGGATTTTTCAGGATCGCCCGGGCGATAGCGACGCGCTGTTTCTCGCCACCGGACAGCTTCAAGCCGCGCTCGCCCACCATCGAATCGTAACCTTGCGGCAGGGATTCGATGAAAGTATGGATATGCGCCGATTGGGCGGCTGCGATCACTTCATCGCGCGTGGCTTCGGGACGACCGTAGGCGATGTTGTAATAGATCGTGTCGTTGAACAGCACCGTATCCTGCGGCACGATGCCGATGGCCGCACGCAGGCTCGTCTGCGTGACCGAGCGGATATCCTGCCCGTCGATGGAAATGACGCCTGCATTCACATCGTAGAAGCGGAACAGCAGACGCGAGAGGGTGGATTTGCCTGCCCCGCTTGCCCCCACCACCGCTACCGTATGCCCGGAAGGGATATCGAAACTGACATCATGCAATATCTCGCGCGCCGGATCGTAGGAGAAACGGACATTTTCGAAACGCACGGCGGCATGCTCCAGTTTGAGCGGTTGCGCACCCGGTGCATCGGCGATTTCCTTGTTCACATCCAGCAGGCGGAACATCTTCTCCATGTCGGCCAGGGCATTCTTGATCTCCCGATAGACGAAGCCGAGAAAATGCAGCGGCATGTAGAGCTGCAACATGTAGACGTTGACCAGCACCAGATCGCCTATGGTCATGGTGCCCTTCACCACTCCATCTGCCGCCAGCAGCATGAGCAACGTCACCCCGATGGCGATGATGATGCTTTGTCCTGCATTGAGTGTCGCCAGCGAGGTCTGGTTGCGTACCGCCGAGATTTCCCAGCGCTGCATCTGTTCGTCGTAACGCTCGACCTCGTATCGCTCGTTGCCGAAATATTTCACCGTCTCGTAATTGATCAGGCTGTCGATCGCCCGGGTGTTGGCCTTGGAGTCCATGTCGTTCATGGTGCGGCGGAACACCATGCGCCATTCGGTGATCGCCAGGGTGAAAGCGATGTAGAGCACCAGCGTCGCGAAGGTGATGATGGCGAACCACGGGTTGTATTTGACGAACAGGATCGCCGCCACCAGCCCGATCTCCAGCAGGGTCGGCAGAATGTTGAACAACAGGAAAGTGAGCAGGAAACTGATCCCGCGCGTACCGCGTTCAATATCGCGCGACACCCCGCCGGTCTGCCGTTCCAGATGGAAACGCAGGCTCAGGCTGTGCAGATGCTGGAACACCTGCAGGGCCACGCGGCGGATCGCGCGTTGCGTCACCTTGGCGAACAAAGCGTCGCGCAACTCCCCGAACAACGTGCTTAACAGACGCAGCACGCCGTAACCGACCACCAGGAACACCGGAATGGTGAGCATCGCCTGAGGTTTGCTCATCGCATCGACCACCGCCTTGAGTGCCAGCGGCACGACCACATTGGCGAGTTTTGCCAGTACCAGCAGCACGATCACGGCAACCAGGCGGACCTTGAATTCGAGCAGGTAGGGTAACAGGCTCCGGATGACCCGCCAGTCGGCACGAGTCTGGGCGGAAGGAGTGGTCGAATAGGGATTCATCTGGGCATCACAATAAGTTTCAGCATGCATTATAGCCTGCTGCACAACCCGCAAAAAAACGGGCATCCGCAAGGATGCCCAAAACAGGAGGAGATACATAAAAGCGGCGAGGCTGGGAACCCCGGAGCCGCTTTCATTCAATACTGAGCAAACGCCATGCCAGTTGTCTCACCATTGATTAATAATGGATTTACACGAAGCCGACAGGATACTCCGAGCGGAGTCGCACACCAATGTCGCATAGCGCACAGCTTGTGTGCATCAGCCCGCTTCGGCGGCACGGGCAGCGTGGAGCGCCGGGCCATAGAGCGCAACCCGTTCGTTCAGTATCACCCGCACCGGCATGGACTCCAGTAAAGGGCGCATCCGTCCCTTGGCCAAGAACGCTTCGACGAACGCGCCGCGCAGCAGCAGGGGTAATATCCTGGGGGCAATGCCGCCGCCTACATACAGCCCCCCCCGGCTCATCGTTTTCAAGGCAAGGTTGCCCGCTTCCGCCCCATACAATTGAACGAAGCGTTCCAGCGTCTCGCTACAGATGTCGTCGCTGCCGTCCAGTGCCGCACGCGAAATGGCAGCCGCGGCATCGCCTGCGCGCATGCCCTCCTCCAGCCACCGGGGCAGCGCGGCGCGGCGATAATTACGCAAGAACCCGTGCAGATCGACCAGCCCCATACCCGAGACGACGCGCTCCCAGCTGACATGTCCATGGATTTTCTGCAAATGCAGCAACAGTTCCACTTCCACATCGTCCCGCGGACAGAAACTGGCATGCCCCCCTTCCGTGGCATAGGGATGATGCCGCCGCCCATCCCAGAACAGGCCCGCCTCACCCAGCCCGGTGCCGGCGGCGATAACCGCAGCGTTGCCGCGCGCATCCGCCGCGCCCTGCTGCAAAGTCAGCCAGTCTTCGCTGCCCAATGCGGGCAATCCGCAGGCAGCCGCTTCCAGGTCGTTCAGCAAATCGCAGTTCCTGAAACCGAAACGCCGCTGCAAGGCATCGGCATCGATATACCAAGGCAGGTTCGTGGTCTGCACCGTTCTGCCCTGCACCGGGCCGGCAACGCCGAACGCCGCACAGTCAGGCACCGCCGCATCCCCGAGAAAATCCGCCAGCAATATCTCGAAACTCCCGAAATCCCGGCTCGGATAGCTGAGTTCCCGCACCACCTCCACCGCGCTACCGGACACCTCGACGACCGCCAGCCGCGTCTTGGTGCCGCCGATGTCGCCAGCAATCACCGTAGCCATCGCATCATTCATCCATTCGCCTTGCCCTGCTCGGTTTGCGTATCGATCGGTGCGACATGCCAGATGCGCTCCGCATATTCGCGCACCGTACGGTCGCTGGAAAACTTGCCCATCCCCGCCACGTTGAGTATGGCGCGTTTCGTCCATTCTTGCGGATCGCGGTACAGCTCGCCGACCTTGTCCTGGCAGGCGACATAGGATGCATAGTCTGCCAGCAACATGAAACCGTCGCCGTGCTTGAGCAAGGCGTCGGCAATCTCCGCATAGCGGCCCGGTTCGTCCGGGCAGAAATAGCCGCTCGCGATCATGTCCAGCGCCTGTTTCAATTCGGCGTTGCCATGGTAAAAGGCAAGCGGGTCATATCGCGGACGCAGCGCCTTGACCTCCTCTGCAGCCAGGCCGAACAGGAAGAAGTTCTCCGCCCCCACCTCCTCGCGTATTTCGATGTTGGCACCGTCCAGCGTCCCGATAGTGAGTGCGCCGTTGAGCGCCAGTTTCATGTTGCCGGTGCCCGAAGCTTCCGTCCCGGCAGTGGATATCTGTTCAGAAAGGTCGGCAGCCGGGACGATGCGCTCGGCATTGGAGACATCGTAGTTGGGGATGAACACCATCTTGAGCTTGCCGCCGATCTGGTGGTCGTTGTTGACGATCTCGGCAACGTCGTTGATGAGACGGATGATGAGCTTGGCCATCGCATAGCCGGGCGCCGCCTTGCCTGCGATGATGACCGTGCGCGACACGATATCTGGATGGGTCCCTGCGCGAATCCGGTTGTACAACGTGATCACGTGCAACACGTTGAGCAACTGCCGCTTGTATTCGTGGATGCGCTTGATCTGGATATCGAATAGCGAAGCCGGGTCAACCTCGATCGACAACTGCCGGCCGATCAACCCGGCGAGACGCTCCTTGTTCGCCTGCTTGGCTGCATGGAACTGCTGCCAGAAACCCTCGTCTTCGGCATAGCCGCGCAATCTCTGCAACTGGTCCAGGTCGGTCAGCCAGCCCTTGCCGATACGTTCGGTGATGATCCTGGCCAATCCCGGGTTGGCCTGATTGAGCCAGCGGCGCGGCGTGACGCCATTGGTCATGTTGATGATCTTGCCCGGCATGACATATTCGAAATCGGCAAAGATGGTGCTCTTCATCAGTTCGGTATGCAGTGCGGCAACGCCGTTCACCGTATGGCTGCCGACGATCGCAAGGTGCGACATGCGCACGCGGCGCACGCCGCCCTCGTCGATGAGGGACAGGCGCTGCAGCAGCTCCCCGTCACCTGGGAACTGGTGCATCACCTGCTGCAGGAAGCGGTGATTGATCTCATAGATGATCTGCAGGTGGCGCGGCAGCATGAGCTCGAACATGGCCACCGGCCAGCTCTCCAGCGCTTCGGGCATCAGCGTGTGGTTGGTATAGGAGAAGATGCGGGACGTCATCCCCCAGGCATCGTCCCACGCCAGCTTGTGCACATCCACCAGCAAACGCATCATCTCGGGGATGGCGATGGAGGGATGCGTGTCGTTCAATTGCACCGCGACCTTGTCGGGCAGCTGTGCCCAGCCTGTGTGGTTCTTCTTGTAACGGTACAGCATGTCCTGCAGCGAGGCGCTGACGAAGAAATACTGCTGCTTCAGGCGCAATTCGCGCCCCATCTCGGTCGAGTCATCCGGATACAGCACCTTGGACAGGTTTTCCGATTCGTTCTTGTCGGCCACGGCCTGGATGTAGTTGCCCTGGTTGAAATAGCGCAACTCGAAATCGCGCGAGGATTTCGCCGCCCACAGCCGCATGTTATTGACCGTCTTGCCGCCGTAACCCGGCACAGGCGTATCGTAGGCCATCGCCATCACATCGTCGGTCTCCACCCAGTGGTGCCTAAGCAAGCCGTCCTCATGCCGGTATTCCACCACTCGACCGTAGAACTTCACCGGATACAGCAACTCCGGCCGCGGGAATTCCCACGGGTTGCCGTAACGCAGCCAGTTGTCCGGATGCTCCATCTGCATGCCGTTCTCGATGCTCTGGCGGAACATGCCGTATTCATAACGAATGCCGTAGCCATAGCAGGGCAGATCGAGCGTCGCCATGGAATCGAGGAAACATGCCGCCAGGCGTCCCAGCCCGCCGTTGCCGAGGGCGGCATCGGCCTCCATCTCGGCGATCGCTTCGAATTCCTGCCCCAGCTCGTAGAGCGCAGACTTGCACTGTTCGTTGATTTCGAGGTTCAGGGTTGCGTTGCTGAGCGTGCGGCCTACCAGGAATTCGAGCGACAGATAATAGGCCCGCCGCGCATCTTTTTCGTAATAACGCTGCATGGTTTTCATCCAGCGCTCGACCAGGCGGTCGCGCACGGCATACGCAGTGGTCTGGAACCAGTCGTGCATGGTCGCATCGGTGTGGTATTTGCTGCTGGAATAGAACAGGTGATCGCCCAGGGATACCTGGATCTCTTCCTTGCTCATGCCTGCGTTCCGATGCTGCGGTGATGCCTTGCTGCTCATCGCTCCCCCATGTGATACGCCTGCATCCATTGCCGTGGTAGCTCCGTCACCGATTCTCCGCGCCGTACCGGGCACTGTCAATTCGTGCGGGACGACCGCATGCCTGGCCTCCCAATCTGGCCGCGCCTCAGTGTCGCTTGGCGATGCCCAGCACGCCGATGATGAAGCGCACCAGCCCGTAACTCACGCGCGCAAACAAACGCGTGAGCAGGCTGGAACGGGCGAACTTCACGCGCCGCCCATCGCGGTCGATCGCATCCAGCAGGCTGCCGCGCAGGGCCCCGGCAAAGCCGGTGTCGTCCACGACCAGGTTCGCCTCGCGCGCCAGCAACAGGCTGAAAGGATCGATATTGAAAGATCCCACCGTCGCCCATTCGCCATCGACCACGGCCACCTTGGCATGCAGGTAGCTGGCGTGATACTCGTAGATCTCCACCCCCGCAGCCAGCAGTCGCCCGTACAGTGCGAGCGTAGCGTAATGCTGCAAGCGATATTCGACCTTGCCCTGCACCACCAGCATCACACGCACCCCCCGCCTCGCCGCATGCACCAGCGCCCGGAGGAACAGGCGGCCGGGGAGAAAATAGGCATTGGCGACGATGACCTCGCGCTGCGCACCGGCGATGGCCTTGAGATAGGCGCGTTCGATGTCGCGCCGGTGCCGCACGTTGTCGCGCAACACCAGCTGTACCCTGGCATCGGGATGCCGCCTGATCCGGTACAGGCGCCAGCCTTGCTCCCTGACGCGCTTGCGAAAAGACGCCCAGGACACCATCTCCCACAAACGCTGCATCACCGCCTGCACCTCGCCGGCGAGTTCGCCGCGCACCCGCACCGCATAATCCAGGCGCGGCGCATCGAAACCCAGTTTCGCCGGTATATCGTGGATGATATTGATGCCCCCCACGAACGCCACCTCACCGTCCATCGCCGCCAACTTGCGGTGCATGCGACGCAGCCGTCGCATGCGGCTGCGCCTGAAGGTAAAAGGCGAGATCTCGCGCCTGAACCAGTGCACCTCGACCCCCGATTTGCGCAATTCGTCTTCGAACGAAGCCGGCAGCTCCGCCGAGCCGAACCCGTCCAGCAGCACCCGCACCGTCACTCCCCGCTCTGCCGCCCGCCGCAACGCCTGGCCGACCAGATGACCGCTCTCGTCGGCGGCAAAGATGTAGCTTTCAAGATAGACGGAATGTTTTGCCGCATCGATATCGGCACATAGCTGGGGAAACAGCGCCACGCCGTTCTGCAACAGCGTCAGTTCGTTGCCAGAAACCAGATGGGCTGGACTCATGAACGCGCCAGTTGTGCAGAGAGGGCAGCATGATCGGACAGGCGCTTCCATTTGCCGCCGATATGCACATCGCAATACTGCACCCTGAAGCCGCGCACATAGATGCGGTCCAGCCGGAAAAGCGGGATGCGCGAGGGAAAACTGCGCGCCGGCTTGCCCTCAAGCTGGTCGAACACGTCCTGCACGCCCAGTTCCGCGGCCAGCGTGCGACTCAAGCGATTGCGCCAATCGTTGAAGTCGCCGGCGATCAGCAGCGGCGCCTGCGGCGATATCTCGCTCTGCACATACTCGACCAGCGCATGCGTCTGCGCACGCCGCCCCCTGGCAAACAGGCCGAAATGCGCGCACAGGCAATGTATTCGTTGCCCACCCACCTCCACTTCGCAGTGCAGCAGGCCACGGCTTTCGAAACGGTGCGCGGACACATCCTTGTTGACAGCCTGCACGATGGGAAAACGGCTGAGGATGGCATTGCCGTGATGTCCTTCGTCGTACACCGCATTCATGCCGTATGCATGGTGCGCCCAGAAATGATCGGCTAGGAATTCGTACTGCGGCTCAACGGGATAATCGGTATGGCGCTGTACATGGCCCGCGTGTTCGCCCTGTACTTCCTGCAGGAACACGATGTCGGCATCCAGTTCGCGCAGGCGCTCGCGCAATTCATGCAATACCACGCGCCGGTTGAACTGCGAAAAGCCTTTATGGATGTTGTAGGTGGCGATCTTGAGGGGGGTCATGGGTGGCATTCTACCCAATCGGCGATGAGGAATGATGTGTCAATCGGAGTGCACGGGCTTCTTCTTAAAGAACTGCCAGTTCAACCGATCCAGGCAACGCGTGCATTAATTTCCCC
The DNA here is from genome assembly GCF_021654335.1 of Sideroxyarcus emersonii. NCBI lineage: Bacteria > Pseudomonadati > Pseudomonadota > Betaproteobacteria > Nitrosomonadales > Gallionellaceae > Sideroxyarcus > Sideroxyarcus emersonii. The sequence continues at coordinate 916,187 of NZ_AP023423.1, read as the reverse complement.
CTCGGCTGGCGCACAGCATTTCGATTGGAGATCAGCTAGCGCCTCTGTGGATTCCTGCGCTTTGCCAGCCTCACCACATCATTGGGTTGCCCACGCATGAGTTTAAGCAGTTCGCCTCGTATTGTTTCTTCCGTGTAGCCTTTCGCAACCAGCTTGTTGACCATGTCCTCAAATCGCATACGACGCTTGACGCCGTATTCGCCAAGGTCACGCCGGTTTCCGATGCTTTCGTGCAAGGTCGAGCCGCAAACGCAATTGCGGAACAGCTCCACGATCATTTTGGCATCATCGTCGCCGTGTCGCTCCAGCCCGCTGGCATCGGGGGACGCAGGCCGGGTGGCCGCAAGGAATTCGGCGGCGTTACGATATTCCCGGCCGCAACTTTCACAGCGCCGGGGGAAGGTAGAGTCGGCTAATTCTTGCAGCCCAACATAGAGCTCTTCGCTAGCTTTCGAGAACAGCTTGTCGACGCTGAAGTATTCGTCGGTCACGTCGAGTTCGGAAACGACCCCATGCCTGTTACACCACTCTTTCCAGACTTGCGCTCCCCCACGAGAATGACCTGGTGCGCCCAGCAGCTTGTATATGCTGCCTCTGTGGGTGGTAACGGTCATTGTTTCCCGGTTGAACTCCTTGATGCTGGTAGATGCGCGGTCTGTGTCATTCGTTATGTCATGACCATAAACATGACGGCTGGACACTCCATTTTGCGTTGTAATCTCCACCACTCGCCAGCGTCGGAGCGAAGGGATTGTGTAACTGGCGGAGTCAGCTTTAATAGGGTTCATACGTTTCCCGACTACCCGGTACGGTGCCTTGCAATCACCGGCAAACTTACCTCAGACACAAGAAAAGTACCATATGCCAAACGGCCTGGATAGTCACGGCCAGGGAGTCTTGCCGGGAAACGATTGATCCGGATGGGATGCTGCCGCGACGGTCTGTCTGTGGCCCGGAAGCGCCCGGGTTTTCACGCGTTACCTATCCCGCGCGTCGGCAGGTTGATCTGCCTGGCAAAATCCAGCATGCGTTTGATGGGCATCACTGCGCGCGGGATGATGGCGGGATCGACGTGGATCTCGTTGTTGCCCGTTTCCAGCACCTCGGCCAGATTCAGCAAGCCGTTCATCGCCATCCACGGGCAGTGGCTGCAGCTGGTGCAGTTCGCGCCGACTCCGGCAGTGGGCGCTTCGAGGAAAACCTTATCCGGGCACAGGGTGCGCATCTTGTGCAGGATACCGTTGTCGGTGGCAACGATGAATTCCTTGTTGGGAGAAGTCTGTGCGGCCTTGATCAGCTGTGTGGTGGAGCCGACCACATCGGCCAGCTTAACCACGGCGCGCGGTGACTCGGGATGCACCAGTACCAGCGCACCCGGGTGTTGCGCCTTGAGCTCATGCAGTTCCTTTGCCTTGTATTCGTCGTGCACGATGCACGAACCCTGCCATAGCAGCATGTCGGCGCCCGTCTGCTCCTGCACATAGCTGCCCAGATGTCGATCGGGCGCCCACAATACCTTCCGGCCCTGCTCCTTGAGATGCTTCACCACCGGCAAGGCGATGGAGCTGGTCACCATCCAGTCGGCGCGCGCCTTCACTGCGGCGCTGGTATTGGCATACACCACCACGGTCCGGTCCGGATGCGCATCGCAGAAGGCCGTGAACTCATCGGCAGGGCAGCCCAAGTCAAGCGAACACTCCGCCTCGAGGTCCGGCATCAGCACTCGTTTTTCCGGGTTCAATATCTTCGCGGTCTCGCCCATGAAGCGCACACCTGCCACGACAATGGTCCGGGCCGGATGCTGATGGCCGAAATTGGCCATGTCGAGCGAATCGGACACGATACCGCCGGTCTGTTCCGCCAGGTCCTGCAGGTCAGGGTGCACGTAGTAATGTGCGACCAGCACGGCATCCTGCTCCTTCAACAGGCGCTTGATACGCGCGATCAGTTCGACCTTCTCGCCGGGCTCCGGCTCGCGCGGTTTCTTCGCCCAGGCATGTGCCGTGCTGCAACCGGTCTGCGCCGCATCGGGATGTTCATAGGCGATGGAAATGACGTTATCGGACACGCTTTACCCTTTCCGGCAATTGCAGGATCGCCGCACGGTTGCTCGGCGAAAACACCTTGTCTGCCGCCTCATCCCAAGGCAACCATTGATAGCTGAGGTGTTCGCGCGGCGCAAGTTGGACTGCGAGCGGCTGCGGGAGTTGCAGCCCGAACACATGTTCGGTGTTGCGGGTGGCACCGGGCGGATAGCGGTGCTGCCACTGTGGATAGATATCGTACACGTTCTGCATCTGCCAGTCCGTCAACACATAGCGTGTCGCATCCAGGCCGGTTTCCTCACCCACTTCGCGGATGGCGGTTTCGCGCAAGGACTCCTCCCCGTCTCGACTGCCCGTCACGGATTGCCAGTAGCCGGGGGAATCGGCACGCTCCAGCAGCAGCACCTCGAGCGCGCGGGTATGGATGACGATAAGCGCGGAGATCGGCTGTTTGTATTGCGGCATCAGGCGAAGAATACCCAGAATGGCTTGTCCTGCAGCTTCCAGAACGACACCGTCGCGTCGAGGATATCGTTCAGCATCTCTTCGCCCGTTGCCTCGCCATGCAAGACCAGCACGTAGCCCGGCGCAGCCTTCCAGGAAAGATCTCCCAGCGCGTCGGCCAGCGCATCCCAGTTATGGCCGAACCAGTCCGGCGCTGCGATCACTCGCGCCAGTTCGGCCAGCACCTCGCCCTTGCCGCGAGCATCGGCCAGATTCGCCTCGAACACGACATAGCCGCACTCTGCCGCACTCTTGCGCAGATCGTCCGGCGCACAGTTGAGCCGATACACACCGGCCTCGCCCACATTCTGCAATCGTTTGCACAAATCGCTCATATTCACTCCTCGATACGGCGGAAAGTGCGGTAATGATCGCTGGTGTAATAGCATTCGGGCACCACACCGCACACGATGCGCCGCGCGCCGCGATCATGCGCTCCCGGCGTCTTCACGGTGTATTCGTGGTAATAACCGCGCGGCTGCTGCGGCAGCACATGCTCGTAGTTGCCGAACACCACGCCGTCGCGGCGATATGGGAACTCGCCTCCCTGCTGGATGAGTTGCAAGGTGGTGCGCGCCTCCGGCGGCAGTTCGGCGACGGGGATGGCCGGAGTGGTTGCGGCAACATGCGAGTGATGGCTGTGTGCCTGGACCAGCGGCAAACACAGCAGCAAGCCGACGAACAGCCACCACCGTGCTTGTACTGCGTACCGCATGCTATTCCTTGGCTGCCTCGGTCGGCGCAGGCTGCCGCAGGCGGATGTGCAGTTCGCGCAATTGCTTCTCGTCCACCGCGGACGGCGCCTGCGTCAGCAGACATTGCGCGCGCTGCGTCTTGGGGAAGGCGATCACGTCGCGGATCGACTCGGCGCCGGTCATCATGGTGACGATGCGGTCCAGGCCGAAGGCCAGGCCGCCGTGCGGCGGCGCGCCGTATTGCAGCGCGTCGAGCAGGAAGCCGAACTTGAGCTGCGCTTCTTCCGCGTTGATGTTGAGCGCACGGAACACCTTGCTCTGCACTTCTTCCTTGTGGATACGCACCGAGCCGCCGCCGATCTCCCAGCCGTTCAGGGCGAGGTCGTAGGCCTTGGCCAGGCACTTGCCCGGATCGCTTTCGAGGAATTGCAGATGCTCGTCCTTGGGCGCGGTGAACGGGTGATGGCAGGCGTTCCAGCGCTTCGCTTCGTCGTCGTATTCGAACATCGGGAAGTCCACCACCCACAGCGGCTCCCATGCCTTGCCGTTGGTATAGCCTTTCTCGTGGCCGATCTTGCTGCGCAATGCCCCCAGCGCGTCGTTGACGATCTTGGCCTTGTCGGCGCCGAAGAAGATAATGTCGCCGTTCTGCGCGCAGGTACGCTCGATGATGGTCTTCAGGGCTGTGGCATGCAGGTTCTTCACGATGGGTGACTGCAGGCCGGTTTCGTTCAGTTGCGTGACGTCATTGACCTTGATGTAGGCCAGCCCCTTGGCGCCGTAGATGCCGACGAACTTGGTGTATTCGTCGATCTCGCCGCGCGAGAATGCGCCGCCGTTCGGCACACGCAACGCCGCCACGCGGCCGGTGTCGGAGTTCGCCACACCGGAGAATACCTTGAACGCCACATCCTTCACCGCATCGGTGACTTCGGTGATCTCCAGCGTCACGCGCATGTCAGGCTTGTCTGAACCGAAACGGCCCATCGCCTCCGCATAGGTCATGCGCGGAAACGGGTTGGGCAACGCGACGTTCAGCACTTCCTTGAACACGGTGCGGATCATCTCTTCCATCAGCACCATGATCTGCTCCTCCGTCAGGAAGGAGGTCTCGATATCCACCTGAGTAAATTCCGGCTGGCGGTCGGCGCGCAGGTCTTCGTCGCGGAAACACTTGGTGATCTGGTAGTAGCGGTCGAAGCCCGCCACCATCAGCATCTGCTTGAACAGCTGCGGCGACTGCGGCAGCGCGAAGAACTCGCCCGCATGCACGCGCGACGGCACCAGGTAGTCGCGCGCCCCTTCCGGCGTGGACTTGGTCAGCATCGGCGTCTCGATGTCGATGAAGCCCTTGTCGTCGAGGAAGCGGCGGAACGCACGCGCAGTCCTGTAGCGCAGCATCATGTTGTGCTGCATCTGCGGACGGCGCAGGTCGATCACGCGATGGGTCAGGCGCACGTTCTCGGACAGGTTCTCGTCGTCCAGCTGGAACGGAGGTGTAACGGAGACGTTCAGCACTTCGATCTCATGGCACAGGATCTCGATCTCGCCGCTGGGGATGTTCTTGTTGTCCGTGCCTTCGGGACGGCGGCGCACGCGGCCGGTGATCTTCAGCACATACTCGTTACGCACCGATTCGGCGACCTTGAACATGTCGGCCCGATCCGGATCGCACACCACTTGCGCCAGGCCTTCGCGGTCGCGCAGGTCGATGAAGATCACGCCGCCGTGGTCGCGGCGGCGATGTGCCCAGCCGCACAGAGTGACGGTCTGGCCGAGGTTGGTAACGTTGAGTTGTCCGCAGTAATGAGTTCGCATGATGAAATACAGTTAGGCAGGGAATTACAAATGAAAAACTAATTGGCGCCGGCGATCCTGGGCGCGGCATCGGGCGTGGTCACCACGCCCATCGAAATGATGGCCTTGAATGCCGCATCCACGCTGATATCCAGCTCGATGGTTTCGGATTTCCTGACGTAGAAGTAAAAACCATTGACCGGGCTGGGTGTGGTCGGCACGAAGACGCCGACGTATTCGTCGCCTTCCAGTACGCGCGTCACCTCGCCCGGCACGCTGGTCTGGAAAGCCAGCGACCAGGCTTCCGCATGCGGGTAACGGACCAGCAGCACTTTGCCGAACGCATTGCCGCTCTCGGACAACAGCGTATCGCTGACCTGCTTGACGCTGTTGTAGATGGCGTTGACGAAGGGAATGCGGCGCAGCAAGCCGTCCCAGTAGCGCAACAGCCGCTGTCCGAACACGTTGCGCACCAGCAAGCCGGTGATCAGCACCACCAGCGCCGTCAGGATGACGCCCAAGCCCGGGATATGCACGCCGAGCAACGCATCCGGACGCCAGTGCGACGGCAGCAAGCCCAGCGTCTGATCCAGGGTGCCGATGATGAGGTTCAATACCCACAGGGTGATCCCCAGGGGAACCCATACCAGCAACCCGGTCAACAGGTATTTTTTCACGAATGAGCACCCGCGGACGGGCAAGTCGCGCAAGGCGAGGTTTCACACTGACTCGGCTTGTTTTTGAAGTCGGTGACGTAATAACCGCTGCCTTTTAGCTGGAAACCGGCTGCGCTCAACTGCTTGGAGAACGTTTCCTGGCCACATTCCGGACATTTCGTCAGCGGCTCATCGCTGAACTTCTGCATGACATCTTTTTGCGCACCACAACTGCTGCAACGATATTCGTAAATAGGCATAACCAGCTCCTATATTTGAAAGGCGCGCATTATACCCTGTGCCCCCTCATTCCAAGAAGCTGCTTTATCGCAACAATGTCTCCACGATGCGCTGGCTGGCATGGCCGTCCCCGAACGGGTTCCGATGGGCGGAAAAGGCGCGGTAATAGGACGGATCGTCCAGGAACATGCCGCATTCCCGCTGGATGCGCTCCGCCTCGCATCCCACCAGCCGGATGGTACCTGCATCGACAGTCGCCGGGCGTTCCGAAATATCGCGCAGCACCAGCACCGGCTTGCCCAGCGACAGCGCCCCCCTCAGGGTATCGTCCAGGTCGGTCAGAATAAGGTAGGCCGCATGCAACAGGTAGGCGGAATGCAGGTAATCCTGCGGCTCAATGCAGACGATGCCGGGATGATTGGCAAAAATATCGCGCGCAAGATCGTTTGCCCTCGTATCGTGGCCTGCCTGATAGACCAGTTGCACATCGGTACGCACCGCCAGTCTCTTCAAAGCACGGCAGATGCTTTCCAGCCTGGCATCGGAATTGTCGTACCGCGGGGCGTTGACGAAGATCAGGCGCCTGCCCGGATCAAGGAAGGGGAAAGCAGCCGCCACCCCCGCCCTGAGGGCGTCGTCGCGGCGAATGCGCTCGACCACCAGCAACATGGCATCGACGGCGATACTGTCGGTCAGGAATATCTTTTCAGGCGCGATGCCCTTTGCCAGCAGTTCACCGCGCAACAGTTCCGTGGGAACAAAATGGTTGCTGGCGGCCAGCTCGACCGCGCCATCGCTCGCACCTTGCCGGACCGGATAGCGCAGTTCGTGCATGCACACTCCGGCATGTCTGCCTGCGGGCAACTGCAGGTAGCGCGACCCGGCTGCCATCATGGTATCGCCATGGAGTAACACACAGTCGGGCCTATGTTGTTCAAGCAGACGATCGAACGGATGCGATCCGCCAGCCTCCGGCGCCTGTTCGCACAGGATCGTATTGCCGGACTCGATGCCGAAACTGCCGAATGCCTCGAGCACCGCATGGCGATACTGCGCTGCAACGCAAACGATGGTCTGTATCGAAGGCAAGGATTGCAGATGCAGCACCAGCGGCGCCATGTGGAGGGCCTCGGAATGCGTACCTGCCGCAACGATTATCTTGCGCATCTATCGGCCCTGGCCGGGTACGCTCCAGCAAACGCCGTTCATGCCGCAAACAGCGCCCTTGACCGGGACACTCTCCGCCGCCCTGCTCTTCATGGAGAACAGGCCGTATATGATGAAAAAAACAATGCCGAGCCAAACTGGTTTCATGCGTCATCCTTGAAAACGTTCCCGCAGCTCCGGGAACTTCACCGGCATTCATCGCAACAACCGTGCCATGAAATCCAGCCGGCCCGGGATGCGCATAAGCACTTGTTTTCAGGGGAATGACTGCATTCGTACAAAACGCGCCACTTCGACGACAGCCGGACAGCAACTGACGACAGGCTGACATTCATAATCCATATCGAAAGAATGGATTTAGATATCCAGACTCAACCACTTTCCGGGCGCCACCCGCTCCAGCGACCAGTCGCCAATCGAATACCGGATCAGTCTGAGGGTGGGAAATCCGGCCGCGGCCGTCATGCGCCGCACCTGGCGGTTACGACCTTCGCGAATGGTGAGCGCAAGCCAGCCGGTAGGAACGTTCTTGCGAAAACGCACGGGCGGATCGCGCTGCCACAAGCCGGCGGGTTCAGCCATCGCCCGCACCTCCGCAGGCAAGGTCATCCCGTCATTGAGCTGCACGCCGCGCCGCAAGCGCTCCAATGCTACCTCGCCGGGAATGCCTTCCACCTGCACCCAATAGGTCTTGGGCAGCTTGTGCTTCGGATCGGTGATGCGATGCTGCAATTTCCCGTCGTCGGTAAGCAGCAGCAGGCCTTCGCTGTCGGTATCCAGCCGTCCGGCGGGATAAACATCGGGAACGGCGATATAATCGGCCAGCGTCGGGTGCATCCCGTCACGGCTGAATTGGCAGATCACGCCATAGGGTTTATTGAACAACAGGATGCGACTCATTTAATAATTTCTTACCCATTTCCAAGAACATCATGACGACCCCAAAGATCATCTACACCCTGACCGACGAAGCGCCGAGACTGGCAACCTACTCCCTGCTGCCCATCATACAGGCCTTCACCAAGGCGGCCGGGGTCACCGTCGAGACCAGCGACATCTCGCTGGCCGGGCGCATCCTCGCCAGCTTCCCCGAGCATCTGACCGCCGCCCAGAAGGTCGCGGACGGGCTGGGCGAACTGGGCGCACTGACAATGAAGCCGGAAGCGAACATCATCAAGCTGCCGAATATTAGCGCATCGGTTCCGCAATTGAAGGCCGCGATCAAGGAACTGCAGTCACAGGGCTTCAAGGTGCCCGACTATCCAGAAGACCCGAAGACGGATGCAGAGAAGGAGATCAGGGTGCGCTACGGCAAGGTGCTGGGCAGCGCGGTGAACCCGGTACTGCGTGAAGGCAACTCCGACCGCCGAGCAGCCGCATCGGTCAAACAATACGCGCGCAAGCATCCACACCGCATGGGCAAGTGGCTCCCCAGTTCCAAGACCCGCGTGGCGCACATGAACAACGGCGATTTCTACGGCAGCGAAAAATCCGTAACCGTGCCGGAGGCCGTCACCACCCGCATCGAATTCTCGGGCAAGGATGGCAAAATCACCCTCCTCAAGGACAAACTTGCACTCAAGGCTGGCGAAGTGATCGACGCCGCCGTGATGAACCGCCGTGCGCTACGCCAGTTCTACGCCGAACAGATCGCTGCCGCGAAGAAGGAGGACGTGCTGCTGTCATTGCACCTGAAAGCCACCATGATGAAAGTGTCCGACCCCATCATGTTCGGCCATGCCGTCTCCGTGTTCTTCCAGAAAGTGTTCGACAAGCATGGAGTGCAACTGCGGGAGATGGGCATCAACGTCAACAACGGTTTCGGCGATATGGAGGCGAAGGTATTCGCCTTGCCGGAAGCCCAACGCTCCGCGCTCGTGGCCGACATCGCCGATTGCTTCCGCAACGGGCCGGCGTTGGCAATGGTGAACTCCGACAAGGGCATCACCAACCTGCACGTGCCTTCCGACGTGATCATCGATGCGTCCATGCCGCCGATGATCCGCGATGGCGGCAAGATGTGGGGAGCCGACGGCAAGCCTTATGACACGCTGGCGATGATCCCCGACCGCTGTTACGCGGGCATCTATGCCGCCGCCATCGAAGACTGTAAAAAAAATGGGGCACTCGACCCCGCCACCATGGGTAGCGTACCCAATGTCGGGTTGATGGCGCAGAAAGCCGAAGAATACGGTTCGCACGACAAGACCTTCGAAATCGCCAACGATGGCGTGATACGCATCGTTGACGAGAACGGCAAGGTGTTGCTGGAGCAGAACGTCGAACAAGGCGACATTTTCCGTGCCTGCCAGACCAAGGATGCCCCCATCCAGGACTGGGTGAAGCTCGCCGTCACACGCGCGCGCCTGTCCGGCACGCCTGCCATCTTCTGGCTGGACAAGAACCGCGCGCACGATGCGCAGATCATCGCCAAGGTCGAGCGCTACTTGAAAGATCACGACACCGGCGGACTCGACATCCAGATCATGGAACCGGCAGATGCCTGCCGCGCCACACTGGCACGTGCCCGCAAGGGACTGGACACCATCTCCGTCACCGGCAACGTGCTGCGCGACTACCTCACCGACCTGTTCCCCATCCTGGAACTCAACACCAGCGCCAAGATGCTTTCCATCGTGCCGCTGATGAACGGCGGCGGCATGTTCGAGACCGGCGCGGGCGGTTCTGCGCCGAAGCACGTGCAACAGTTCCTGCAGGAAGGCTACCTGCGCTGGGATTCGCTGGGCGAATTCCTTGCACTGGGCGTGTCGCTGGAACATCTGGCGCAGACGTTCAAGAATCCCAAGGCGCAGGTGCTGGCCAATACGCTGGACCAGGCAATCGGCAAAATCCTCGACAACGACAAGTCGCCAGCCCGCAAGGTCGGCGAGATTGACAACCGTGGCAGCCATTTTTACCTCGCCCTGTACTGGGCGCAGGCATTGGCCGCGCAGGCCGGCGACAGGGAGTTGCAGCAGAGGTTTGCGCCGCTGGCGCAGACTTTGACCGACAACGAGACCAAGATCAACCAGGAACTGTTGGCGGTGCAGGGCAAGCCGGTCGATATGGGCGGCTACTACCATCCGGACTTTGGCAAAACCTCGCAGGCAATGCGGCCAAGCACAACGTTCAATACGGCCTTGAACGCCCTTTGATCAGGACAGGCAGCACCTTCCTCCTGCCCCGGACCACACAAAAAAAGCCCGCCGCTTGCGCGGCAGGCTTTTTACGGCAACAAAAAAACCGCTAATTAGGCGGCTTGAATGTTGGAAGCTTGCTTACCCTTCGGGCCTTGCACCACTTCGAAAGAGACCTTCTGGCCTTCTTTGAGGGACTTGAAGCCGCTCATGTTGATTGCGGAGAAATGTGCGAACAAGTCTTCGCTGCCATCATCGGGAGTAATGAAACCGAAACCCTTTGCGTCGTTGAACCACTTAACAGTACCGTTTGCCATGCTTTGCTTCCTTACAAAAAACGACGGGTGGAAATCCCGTCAAATTGTTTGAATTCCAAGATCGCAAATGGGACCGCACATGGCAAAACCAGCACTGCAGATACTTTGATTCAAACACCCGAGCGCTTTTTACCCCACTTGAACTTATAACGTCAAGGGCTAAATACAAAATATTGTCGAATTGACTTGAAAAACCCGAGCTAATCGTCAAATATGCATCCGAGCATAGGGTGAGAATAGCGAACGATGGCAATCAAGCAAGAAAACGTAAACCTGCTGGAGCGCAGCAAGACCAAGCCGCCCAAGCTGTACAAGGTGATCCTGCTGAACGACGATTTCACCACCATGGAATTTGTGATCGACGTTCTGAAGACTTTTTTTTCGATGGGCCAGGAACGAGCGACGCAAGTCATGCTCCAAATACATAATGAGGGTTCGGCCGTGTGCGGCGTCTACCCGAAAGACATCGCCGAGACCAAGGTATCTCAGGTATCGGCGTTTGCAAAGCAGCATGGGCATCCTTTACGATGCCAGACGGAGGAAAATTAAATGATCGCGCAAGAACTGGAAGTCAGCCTGCATCTGGCATTTGTCGAAGCCCGCCAGAAACGGCACGAATTCATCACGGTCGAGCACCTGTTGCTCGCCATGCTGGACAATCCGTCGGCAGCCCACGTGTTGCGTGCCTGTGGCGCGGATATCGAGGAATTGCGTGCAGTGCTGGTGCAGCACATCGAGACCCACACCCCGGTGGTGCCAGGCACGGGCGAGGTGGACACACAGCCTACCGTCGGCTTCCAGCGCGTGATCCAGCGCGCCATCCTGCACGTGCAATCCACCAACAAAAAGGAAGTGACCGGGGCGAACATCCTTGTGGCGCTTTTCGGCGAGAAGGAATCGCATGCGGTCTATTTCCTCAACCAGCGCGCCATCACCCGCCTCGACGTGGTGAACTACATCGCGCACGGCATCAACAAGACCGCGGAAATACAGCCTTCGACGCAGAAGACGGCGAATGAAACCGATGCCGATCAGGAAGGCAGCAACGACAGCGCGCTCAAGAATTACACGCTGGATCTCAATGCACACGCCTTGGCAGGCAAGGTCGACCCGTTGATCGGACGCGGCATGGAACTGGAGCGTGTGATCCAGACTTTGTGCCGTCGCCGCAAGAACAACCCTCTGCTGGTCGGCGAAGCCGGCGTCGGCAAGACAGCCATCGCCGAAGGCTTGGCACGCAACATCGTCGAAGGCGAGGTGCCCGACATCCTGAAAGATGCACACGTCTATGCATTGGATATGGGCGCCTTGCTGGCCGGTACCAAGTACCGGGGCGATTTCGAACAGCGCCTGAAAGCGGTGCTGAAGGAATTGAAGGACGCACCGAACGCGGTGCTGTTCATCGACGAGATCCACACACTCATCGGCGCGGGAGCCGCGTCTGGCGGTACCATGGATGCGTCCAACCTGCTCAAGCCTGCGTTGTCGGGCGGGCAGCTGAAATGTATCGGCGCCACCACCTATCAGGAATATCGCGGCATCTTCGAAAAAGACTCGGCCCTGTCGCGCCGCTTCCAGAAGATCGACGTCTCCGAACCCTCGGTCGAACAGACGATCGAGATCCTGAAAGGACTGAAGTCGCGCTTCGAAGAGCACCACAGCATCAAATTCAGTTCCGCCGCCATCACCAGCGCCGCCGAGCTTTCTGCGCGTTACATCAACGACCGCCATCTGCCGGACAAGGCGATCGACGTATTGGACGAGGCCGGTGCAGCGCAACGCATCTTGCCCAAATCGAAACAGAAGAAAGTCGTCGGCAAGCACGAGATCGAGGAGATCATCGCCAAGATCGCCCGCATCCCTGCGCGCACCGTGTCGCACGACGACCGCAATGCGCTGAAAAACCTCGACCGCGACCTGAAAGCCACCGTGTTCGGGCAGGACAAGGCCATTGACGCGCTGGCCCGCGCCATCAAGATGTCGCGCAGCGGCCTCGGCAATCCGCAGAAGCCCATCGGCAGCTTCCTGTTCTCCGGCCCCACGGGTGTCGGCAAGACGGAGGTGGCGCGCCAGCTTGCCTACAGCATGGGCATGCCCATACACCGCTTCGACATGTCCGAGTATATGGAACGCCACGCCGTCTCTCGCCTGATCGGCGCTCCTCCCGGCTATGTCGGCTTCGATCAGGGGGGCTTGCTCACCGAAGCCATCACCAAGCAACCCCATTGCGTGCTGCTGCTGGACGAGATCGAAAAGGCTCACCCGGACATTTTTAACATCCTGTTGCAAGTGATGGATCACGGCACGCTCACCGACAACAACGGACGCAAGGCCGATTTCCGCAACGTGGTGATCATCATGACCACCAATGCCGGCGCCGAAGCACTCAACAAGACTCAGATGGGCTTCACCAGCGTCTCTTCCGCAGGAGACGAAATGGTCGACATCAAACGCCTGTTCACGCCAGAGTTCCGCAACCGCCTGGATGCCATCGTTTCGTTCGCACCGCTGTCGAAGGAGATCATCCTGCGCGTAGTGGACAAGTTCCTCATGCAGCTGGAAGAACAATTGCACGAAAAGAAAGTGGATGCACTGTTCACCGATGCGCTCAAGGACTACCTGGCGGAACACGGTTTCGATCCGTTGATGGGCGCCCGCCCGATGGCGCGGTTGATCCAGGACACCATCCGCTCGGCCCTGGCCGACGAACTGCTGTTCGGCAAGCTGGCGAACGGCGGCAAGGTCACCGTGGACGTGAAGGACGGCAAGGTGGTGCTGGAGTTTGAAGAGGAAGCCGTCCCTGCCTGATTCCGGTTACCGGGGGCGTTTCGCCCCCTCCCCCACCGGTCCCCTGCACTTCGGTTCGCTTGTCGCCGCCGTCGGCAGTTTTCTCGACGCGAAGCATCACCACGGCACCTGGCTGGTACGCATGGAAGATCTCGATGCACCGCGCTGCATGCCGGGTGTGGCAGAAGACATCCTGCGCACGCTGGATGCGTTCGGCCTGCATAGCGATGAGCCCATCCTGCATCAGAGCCAGCGCACGACGGCTTATGCCGAGGCATTGCGCAAGTTGCAAGTCGGCGATGCAGTGTATCCGTGTTGCTGCACGCGCAAAGAGATCGCAGATTCCGCATTGCACGGCATCGATGGACCGGTCTATCCCGGCACATGCCGCAAGGGCATCCCGGCCGGGCGTGAAGGGCGGGCCTGGCGCGTGCGAACGAACGACAAGCCGGTTGAATTTGATGATGCATTACAAGGCCGAATCTCCCAGCGCTTGGAAAGCGAGGTCGGCGATTTCGTGGTGAAACGCGCCGATGGCCTGTTTGCCTATCAGCTGGCAGTGGTGGTGGACGATGCGTTCCAGGGCATCACACATATCGTGCGGGGTGCCGACCTGCTGGATTCCACACCGCGCCAGATACACCTGCAACGTTTGCTTGAACTCCCCAGGCCACGCTACATGCACCTGCCTGTCGCGGTGGACAAAGCGGGGGAAAAGTTGAGCAAGCAGACGCTGGCTGCGCCAGTGGATGAATCGCATCCCGCCAGGACGCTGTTGCGCGTGCTGGATTTCCTGCAGCAATATCCACCAGAGAGTTTGGCCACCAGCGACGTGAGAACGATTCTGGATTGGGCGATACGATACTGGAACCCCGCCCGCCTGCAGGGAATCACGATGCTCCCCGTATCCGCCTGAACGGTCAGTTCGCTCCCCGGCGCTGCCGGACGAATTCGAAGATGGCTGGAAGGAAGGAAACAAAAATGATGGCGATGATCATCAAGGTGAGGTTGTTCTTGATGACCGGGATGTTGCCGAAGAAGTAACCCGCCAGCGTCAAACTGCCGATCCAGGCCAAGCTGCCCAGCGCGCTGAACACCACGAACAGCCGATAGCGCATGGTGCCAATGCCTGCCACGAACGGAGCGAAGGTGCGAACGATGGGCAGGAAGCGTGCGAAGATGATGGTCTTTCCGCCATGCCTTGCATAAAAATGGCGAGTCCTCTCCAGATGCTCGTGCCTGATGAAGCGCTGACCGGAGCTGTTGAGCAGCCGCAGCCCCAGCAAGCGCCCGATCCAGTAATTGGTATTGTCGCCACCGAAAGCCGCGAGTACCAGCAAAGGCAGCAGGATATGCAATTCCAGCGAACCCATGCCGCACAAGGCTCCCGTCACGAACAACAGCGAATCGCCCGGCAAAAAGGGGGCGACGACCAGCCCGGTCTCGGAGAAGATGATGGCGAACAGGATGGCATAGATCCATACGCCATAGTCATGCACCAGTGCCAGCAGGTGTGCATCCAGGTGCAAAATGATGTCGAGCAAGATCGGAGCCCCTGGCTTACGGCAACACTTCTTCTGCTTCGGTCTTTTCCGGCTTGATGAAATCTTCGCGCGACACGCCGAACATCATCAGCAACGGGCTGGCCACCAGCACCGAGGAATAAATACTGAACAGGATGCCGATGGTCAGCGCCAATGCAAAGTAGTGCAACGTTTCGCCGCCAAGAAACAGCATGGAGGTCACCATGATCTGCGTGCAGCCGTGGGTGATGACGGTACGCGACATGGTGCGGGTGATGGCGTTGTCGATGATCACGGCAACTTCGGTCTTGCGCATCTTGCGGAAGTTCTCGCGGATCCGGTCGAACACCACTACCGATTCGTTCACCGAATAGCCCAGCACCGCCAGCACCGCAGCCAGCACGGAAAGCGAGAATTCCCACTGGAAGAAGGCGAAGAAGCCGAGAATGATGACCACATCGTGCAGGTTGGCGATGATCGCCGCCAGACCGAATTTCCACTCGAAGCGTATCCACAGATAACCGACGATCCCCAGGCTGACCAGCAACAGCGCCATGGCGCCGTTATCGACCAGATCCTTGCCGACTTGCGGTCCGACGAATTCGACACGGCGCAGTTCGACATTCGCATCCTGCTGATGCAGGGTGTCCATCACCTGCTCGGAAAGCTTGGCGCCAGCCTTGTTCTGCTTGAGCGGAATCTGCACCAGCACATCCTGGCTGGAACCGAAGTTCTGTACCAGTGCGTCGTTCAGGCCGATGCTGCGCAGCTGTCCGCGCACCTTTTCCAGATCGGCCGATTGGGCGTAATGCACCTCCATCACCGTGCCGCCGGTGAAGTCCACACCGAAGTTCAGCCCCCTGGTGGCCAGGAAAAACACGGCAAACAGGAAAGTCACGAGCGAAATGGTCGTGGTGTAACGACCATAGCTCATGAACGGGATGTCTTTTTTGATACGGAAGAATTCCATGTCTTAATTCCCTTATGCGTCTCGCTACGCGAGCGGACTAACCTATCGCGACCTTGTTCAAACGCACCTTGCTGCCATAAATCAGGTTCACCAGCGCGCGCGACACCAGCACCGCGCTGAACATCGATGTCAGGATGCCCAGGCACAGCACAACGGCAAATCCCTTGATCGGGCCGGAGCCGAACATGAACAGGGCGACACCGGCGATCAGGGTGGTGATGTTGGAGTCCAGGATCGTGGCAAAAGCGTTCTCGTAGCCGGCATGGATCGCCGTTTGCGGCGGCACGCCGTTACGCAACTCCTCGCGGATGCGCTCGTTGATCAGCACGTTGGCGTCGATCGCCATGCCCAGCGTCAGCGCGATACCTGCCATGCCGGGCAAAGTGAGCGTAGCCTGCAACATCGACAGCAAGGCAACCAGCAGCAGCAGGTTCGCGCCCAGTGCCAGCACCGACACCGTGCCGAACATCAGGTAATAGACGACCATGAACACGGCGATGGCGATGAAGCCGATCTTGGTGGAATCGAAACCGCGCTTGATATTGTCCGCCCCCAGGCTCGGGCCGACGGTGCGCTCCTCGACGATCTCCATCGGCGCGGCCAGCGCTCCGGCACGCAGCAGCAACGAAGTATCCTTGGCCTCCTCCGTGTTCATCTTGCCGCTGATCTGCACACGCCCGCCGCCGATCTCTTCGCGGATCACCGGGGCGGTAACAACCTCTCCCTTACCCTTCTCGAACAGGATGATGGCCATGCGCTTGCCGACGTTCTCGCGCGTGGCTTCCTTGAATTTGCGCGCCCCCACCGCGTCCAGGTTGATATGCACGGCAGGCTCGTTGCTGCGGCTGTCGAAACCGGGTTGTGCATCGTTGATGCGCTCGCCGGTCAGGATCACGGTCTTCTTCACCAGCAGTGGCGTACCGTCGCGATCCTTGAACATATCGGTGCCGAAAGGCACGGCTGCCCCGTCGACATAATGGTGCTCGTCATCCACCAAACGCACTTCCAGCGTGGCGGTACGCCCAAGGATATCCTTGGCGCGCGCGGTATCCTGCACGCCCGGCAACTGCACCACGATGCGGTCGGCCCCTTGCTGCTGGATCACCGGCTCGGCCACCCCCAGCTCGTTCACCCGGTTGCGCAATGTGACCAGGTTCTGCTGCACGGCGGATTCCTGTATGCGAATCTGCTCTTGCTGCTTGAGATGGGCGAGCAACAGGAACTCGCCGCCTTCCTCGCGCGTGCCGAATTCCAGCCCGCCGAAATGCTGCTTGAGCTCCTCCTCGCCTTTGCCGCGCGCATTGGCATCGCGGAATCGGGTGGTAATCGAACTGGCATCGCGGGTGACGCCGGAATAGGGGATGTTCGCTTCACGCAAAGTACTGCGGATATCGCTGGAAGCCGATTCCAGCGCCTTGTCCAGCGCAGCCCTCATGTCGATCTGCAGCAGAAAGTGCACCCCTCCGCGCAAGTCCAGACCAAGGTACATCGGCAGGGCATTCAGGTCGGCCAGCCACTGCGGCGAACGCGCCAGCAGGTTGAGCGCCACCATATAGTCGTCGCCAAGCTGGGCATGCAGCAGGTCTTTCGCCTTGATCTGCGTATCGGTGTCGTTGAAACGCGCCTTGACGCTGGTGGCATCCAGCGACATGGCTTGCGGATTCAGTTGCGCCGCCTTCAGCGCCTCTTCCACCCGCGCCATCAGGGCCGTATCGGCCTTCAGGTTGGAACGCAGCGGCAGCACTTGTACCGCCGGCGCTTCGCCGTACAGGTTGGGCAAGGCATACACTAGGCCCAGCAGCAGTACAGCCAACACCAGCAGGTTCTTCCACAGTGGATAGCGGTTCATTGCGACACCTTGATTTGCGGCATGGTTGAAATGGATCAGATCGACTTGATCGTACCCTTGGGCAGGACGTTCTGCACTGCGGCTTTTTGCACCTGGACCACGACGTTGTCGGATATCTCGACCGCCACATTGTCTTCGCCGACCTTCACGACTTTGCCGAGCACGCCGCCGACGGTGGCGACCTCGTCACCCTTCTGCAACGCCTCTATCATGGCCTTCTGCTCTTTGACGCGCTTTTGCTGCGGGCGCAGGATGAGGAAATAGAACACCGCCAGCAAGGCGACCAAAGGCAGGAACTGCATGAAGTCCCCGCCCTGCGGGGCCGCCGCTGCGCCGTCCGCATAAGCGTTGCTGATGAACATCTCGCTGATAGAAATCATAACCACTCCTGTCGAAAAATAGGGTTCAAAAATCAAAGGCGGGCATTCTATCACGGAAGACATGACTGTCTTGCTACGCGCCCGCCGGCCTACAAACCAGCCCGCGCCCGGCGAAATCCGGCCGCAAATTCGGCAAACTGTCCGCGCTCGATGGCCGCACGCATGTCCGCCATCAGTTCCTGGTAGTAATGCAGGTTGTGGATGGAATTCAGCCGCGCACCGAGTATCTCGTTGAGACGGTGCAGGTGGTGCAGGTAGGCACGGCTGAAATTCCTGCAGGTATAGCAAGTGCATTGCGCGTCCAGCGGACTGGTATCCAGCCGGTATTGCGCATTCTTGATGCGCACATCGCCGAAACGCGTGAACAGGTGGCCGTTGCGCGCATTGCGCGTAGGCATCACGCAGTCGAACATGTCGATGCCATGCCCCACCGCATCCACCAGGTCTTCCGGCGTCCCCACGCCCATCAGGTAGCGCGGCTTGTCCTGCGGCAGTTGCGGCGCAGTGTGCTGCAGGATGCGCAGCATATCCTCTTTCGGCTCGCCCACTGACAGGCCGCCGATGGCGAAACCGTCGAAACCGATATCCATCAATCCGCGCAGCGATTCGTCGCGCAGCTGCTCATGCATGCCACCTTGCACGATGCCGAACAGCGCGTTGACATTGCCCTCATGCGCCCGCTTGCTGCGCTCGGCCCAGCTCAACGACATGCGCATCGACTCCCCTGCCACTTTCTCGTCTGCCGGATAGGGGGTGCATTCGTCGAAGATCATCACAATGTCGGAATTCAGCACGCGCTGGATGCGCATCGACTCTTCCGGGGAGAGGAAACATTTGTCGCCGTTGACCGGCGATTTGAATTCCACGCCGCCGCCGGTGATCTTGCGCAGCGGCCCCAGGCTGAAAACCTGGAAACCGCCCGAATCGGTGAGGATGGGCCTGTCCCAGCCCATGAAGCGATGCAGGCCGCCGTGGGCGGCGATGACTTCCAGCCCCGGGCGCAGCCACAGATGGAAAGTATTGCCGAGCACGATCTGCGCCCCCATGTCCTTCAGCTCCTGCGGGGACATCGCCTTGACCGTGCCATAAGTGCCGACCGGCATGAAAGCTGGTGTCTCCAGCTTGCCGTGAGCCAGATCCAGCGTCCCGCGACGGGCGGCACCCGAGGTGTTATGTAAAGTGAATTTCATTGTTCTCTTTCTATCAACATCGCATCGCCATAGCTGAAGAAACGATATTCCTGTTCCACCGCATGACGGTACGCCGCAAGCATCTTATCCATGCCCCCGAAAGCGCACACCAGCATGAGCAAGGTGGATTTCGGCAAATGGAAATTGGTGAGCAATACATCGACCACCCTGAAACGGTATCCGGGCGTAATGAAGATGGCCGTCTCGCCAGCCCCCGCCGCCAATCCGCCGCCGGATGCCGCACTTTCCAGGGCGCGCAGGCTGGTCGTCCCCACCGCGATGACCCGCCCCCCCTTTGCCATCGCTGCCGCAACTGCATCCACTGTGGCTTGCGGAATGCTGTAGCGTTCGCTGTGCATGACATGCTCATCGATCCGTTCGGCGCGCACCGGCTTGAAGGTCCCTGCGCCGACATGCAAGGTCACGTAGGCGATATCCACACCTTTGCCACGCAGGGTTTGCAGCATCTCCTCGCCGAAGTGCAATCCGGCCGTGGGGGCCGCCACAGCGCCGGGCTCCCGTGCAAACACGGTCTGATAGCGTTCGTCGTCCTCCGCTTCGGCAGCATGGGTAATATAAGGCGGCAAGGGCAAATGGCCATATCGCTCCAACAGGGTATATACCGGCTCATCGCCCTCGAAATGCAGCCGGAAGAATTCGCCGTCACGCCCCAATACCCGCACCCACAACTTTTCGGCCAGCAACAACCGGCTATCCGGTTTGGGGGCCTTGCTGACGCGGACTTGCGCCAGCACGCCATGCTCATCCAGCACCCGCTCGACCAGCACCTCGACCTTGCCCCCACTCTCCTTTTCGCCGAACAGGCGGGCCTTCAGCACACGGGTATCGTTCAGAACCAGCAGGTCATGTTCCCGCACCAATCCCTGCAGATCGACGAATTGATGGTCTTGCAGACCCGATCGCCCAACCAGCAACAAACGGCTCGCCCCTCGCCGGGCGGGCGGATGCTGGGCGATCAATCGCTCTGGCAAAATGAAGTCGAATTCGTCGGTGCGCATGAAAACCCACTGGATACCGGAAGAAAAACGCGCATTGTAGTTGATGAGGGGTGGCGTTTCATGGATAATTCGCGCCCTTCCCTTGCCGGGGTGATGGAACTGGTAGACGTGCCGGACTCAAAATCCGGTGCCTGAGAGGGCGTGGGGGTTCGAGTCCCCCCCCCGGCACCAAATTCGCGGTTTGTGTCAACGCGACAATAACCAGCCGCGTTATAGGTTCCGACACAGTAGTGTCATAAACGTTTATCAACTACTCATGGAGCCTCAAATGAAACTGATGTCCACTCTGATCGCTGCCGTATTCGCTCTGGTTTCTTTCTCTGCCGTTGCCGCTGATGCCGCTGCTCCTGCCGCTGCTCCTGCCGCCGCTGCCGCTCCTGCTGCTGCCAAGGAAGAAGCGAAGCCAGCCAAGAAAGCCCACAAGGCTAAGGCAAAGAAAGCCAAGAAGTCCAAGAAAGCCAAGGCCGCTGACGCAGCTGCCAAGTAATCTGGCTTCATCCAAGAAAGGCAGGGGCAACCCTGCCTTTTTTATTTCGTTTAGAATCCCCCCATGATCTGGAAACCACACGCCACCGTCGCAGCCGTCCTCGAGCAGGATGGCAAGTTCTTGCTGGTGGAAGAACACACCCCGCATGGCCTGCTGTTCAACCAACCAGCCGGGCACTGGGAAGCAAACGAGACCCTGCCCGCAGGGGCGGTACGCGAAGCATTGGAAGAATCCGCCTACGAATTCGAGCCGGAATACCTGATCGGCGTCTATCGCTGGCATTCCACCGCATCCGACACCACCTATCTGCGTTTTGCCTTCGGTGGTCGCATCCTCGCCCATCATCCCGAACGCGCGCTGGACAAGGGCATCGTGCGCGCAGTATGGATGACGCCGGATGAGATCCGTGCCACCCAGGCACGCCATCGCAGCCCTCTGATCCTGCGTTGCGTCGAAGATTACATCGCGGGCAAGCGTTATCCGCTGGATTTGATTACGCACTATGAGTAAAGGGCAATCCCTCACCCGAACCTTCTCCCAGAGGGAGAGGGGCCAATCGTGAAAAGCAATCGTAAAATCACTGTCGTCGTCGGGATGTCCGGCGGCGTGGATTCTTCCGTCACGGCACTCCTGCTGAAACAACAGGGCTACGAGGTCATCGGCCTGTTCATGAAGAACTGGGAAGAGGATGATGACAGCGAATACTGCTCTTCGCGCCAGGACCTGATCGATGCCGTCGCCGTGGCCGATACCATCGGCATCCCCATCGAGGCGGTGAACTTCGCCAAGGAATACAAAGACCGTGTATTCAGCTACTTCCTGCGCGAATACGAGGCCGGGCGCACGCCCAACCCGGATATCCTGTGCAATTCGGAGATCAAGTTCAAAGCCTTCCTCGATCACGCCATCCGCCTGGGTGCCGATGCCATCGCCACCGGACATTATGCGCAGGTGCGCGAAGCCGATGGCGCATTCCAGCTGTTGAAAGCCAGGGACGACAGCAAGGACCAGAGCTATTTCCTGCACCGGCTGAACCAGCAGCAACTGGGCAAGGCAATGTTCCCGCTGGGGCAACTGCTCAAGTCGCAGGTGCGCGATATCGCCCGCGAAAACGGCCTCGCCAACCACGCCAAGAAGGACAGTACGGGCATCTGCTTCATCGGGGAACGCCCGTTCCGCGAATTCCTCAACCGCTACCTGCCCACCAAGCCCGGTGACATGGTCACGCCGGAGGGTAAAGTGGTGGGGCAGCACATGGGGCTGTCGTTCTACACCTACGGCCAGCGCCAGGGGCTGGGCATCGGCGGTTCGCGCGAGACCACCGGCGAGCCGTGGTTCGTCGCCGGCAAGGACATGCCGCACAACCGCCTGATCGTGGTGCAGGGCCACGATCACCCCTTGCTGCTCAATCCGCAGCTCGATGCACTGGATATGCACTGGATCAGCGGCCATGCACCCGACACCGCGCGCAGCTACGCCGCCAAGACCCGTTATCGCCAGCAGGATGCTGCCTGCCACATCGCCCTTGCCAGCGCCGATACCGCGCACTTCACTTTCGACGAAGCGCAGTGGGCCGTCACGCCGGGCCAGTCCGTCGTGGTTTACGACGGCGAGATCTGCCTCGGCGGCGGCATCATCAAGTAACCTGCGCTCCCATGTCCATCAACCTGAGTCCCGAGACCATCCGCCTGCTGCTGATCCTCGCTGCCACCGTTGCAGCTCATGCCGCGGCACGGCTCGTACTGCAACATGCGGAAAAGATCGCTGCCCGCACCAGCAACATATGGGATGACTCGCTGATCGAGGCTGCACGCAGACCGCTGCCGGTCCTGATCTGGCTCGGCGGCATCTCTTTCGCGCTGCACCTGATCCATCGCCAGACCGGCGAGCAGTTGCTTGAATACGTTGCTCCCGCCCGCGACATCGGCGTCGTTGCCTGTATAGCCTGGTTCCTGTTCAAGCTGATCCGCGAGCTGGGCAACAACGTGGTCTCCGCACGCAGCCGGGCCGGAGAGGAAGTCGATCGCACCACGGTAGACGGCCTGAGCAAGGTGGCGCGCATCACCGTGGCCGTTGCCGCCGCGCTGGGTGTGATGCAAACCCTGGGATTCAGCATCTCCGGCGTGCTGGCCTTCGGCGGCATGGGCGGCATCGCAGTCGGCTTCGCCGCGAAGGACCTGCTGGCGAATTTCTTCGGCGGCCTGATGATCCACCTGGACAGGCCTTTCAATGTGGGCGAAACGATACGATCGCCGGACAAGCAGATCGAGGGCAAGGTGGAACATATCGGCTGGCGCCAGACCCGCCTGCGCGCCACCAACATGTCACTGATCTATGTGCCCAATGCCCTGTTCACTTCCATCGTGGTGGAGAACCCGTCGCGCATGTCGCACCGCCGCATCCGCGAGACCATCGGCCTGCGCTATGACGATCTCGGCAAGATGAGCGCCATCGTCGCGGAAGTGCAAGCCATGCTGCAGAACCACCCCGATATCGATACCGGGCAGGACACGGTGGTGGCTTTCGATCAATTCGCCGACTCCTCGATCAACCTTGTATTCCAGGCTTTCAGCAAGCACACCAAGCTGTCCCAGTTCCATGCGAGCAAACAGGACATCCTGCTGCGAATTTCTGACATCGTTGCCAAACACGGCGCCGCGTTCGCCTTCCCCACTCGCACACTGCACCTGAACCAGCCTGCCTCCTGACGTTGCGCGGGAATTGACTATTGCCTGTCTCGTCCGCCCTTCCCCAGCGCGCTGGGAAAAGCGGGAAAGGGGGAACGGGCACAGCAAACTCCCTTGCCAAGGTTAAGACATGCCGTGCCCGTTGGCGCGCTTTCACGTAAAATGCGCGCCTGAAACTTTTCCAGCCCATACACCATGACTCTCTCGGCACTCACCGCACTCTCCCCGCTGGACGGGCGTTACCACAGCAAACTGGAAGGCCTGCGCGGCCACTTCAGCGAATACGGCCTGATCCGTTATCGCGTATTGATCGAGATCGAATGGCTCAAGGCGCTGAGCAACGAGGCCGGCATCAAGGAATTGCCGCCGTTCTCCCCCGCCTCCATCGGCCATCTCGTGCAGCTCGCCGCACAGTTCTCCGAAGCCGATGCGGAGCAGATCAAGGCCATCGAGCGCCGCACCAATCATGATGTGAAGGCCATCGAATACTGGTTGCGCGAGAAACTTGCCGACCTTCCGGAGACCGCCAAGGCGCTCGAATTCATCCATTTCGCCTGCACCTCGGAAGACATCAACAACCTGAGCCATGCATTGATGCTCAACCACTCGCGCGCCGAGGTGATGCTGCCCACGCTGCAGGTCCTGATCGAACGCCTGCAACATCTCGCGCACCAGCATGCCGACCTGCCCATGTTGTGCCGCACCCACGGCCAGACTGCCACCCCCAGCACCCTGGGCAAGGAAATGGCCAACGTGGCTTACCGCCTGCGCCGCGCTGCGCAGCGCATCGCCGACGTCGAAATACTGGGCAAGATCAACGGCGCGGTGGGCAACTACAACGCGCACCTGTCGGCCTATCCCGATGTGGATTGGGAGAGCTTCGCGAAAAGATTCGTCGAGGCGCGCGGACTGACCTTCAACCCCTACACCATCCAGATCGAGCCGCACGATTGCATGGCCGAACTGTACGACGCCTATGCCCGCGCCAACACCATCCTGATCGACCTGAACCGCGACATCTGGGGGTATATCTCGCTCGGTTATTTCAAGCAGAAAGTGGTAGCCGGCGAAGTCGGTTCCTCCACCATGCCGCACAAGGTCAACCCGATCGACTTCGAGAACTCCGAAGGCAACCTTGGCCTGGCCAATGCGCTGCTGAAGCACCTGTCCGAAAAGCTGCCGGTTTCGCGCTGGCAGCGCGACCTCACCGACTCCACCGTGCTGCGCAACATGGGGGTCGCGCTGGGCTATACCCTGCTGGCCTACGAGTCCTGCCTGAAAGGCCTGGGCAAGCTGGAAGCCAACCCGCAGCGCCTGGCAGAAGACCTGAACAACAGCTGGGAAGTGCTGGCGGAGCCGATCCAGACCGTGATGCGCCGCTACGGCATCGAGAACGCCTACGACAAACTGAAGGAACTGACGCGCGGCAAGGGTGGCATCAACAAGGATAGCCTCGCTGCCTTCATCCAGACGCTGGACATCCCGGCCGGCGAAAAACAGCGCCTGCAGGCGCTGAGCCCGCAGACCTACACCGGCAAGGCTGCGGAACTGGCAAAACGCATCTGAGTCATTTTTCAGTCCGCACAAACAACAAGCCCCGCATCCGCGGGGCTTTGTTCATTCAGGCTGCCGCCTGCACCGGTATCTTGTCCCGCCTGTCGATAATGCGGTTGTTCTCGTCCACATAGACCAGCGTGGGATGGTACTTCTGCAATTCCAGTTCGGAATAGATGGAGAATGCCGCGATGATGAGGATATCGCCCGGCTCGGCCTTGTGCGCTGCCGCGCCGTTCACCGAGATGATGCCCGAGCCGCGCTCGGCACGAATGGCATACGTGCTGAAACGCTCGCCGTTGGTGACATTGTAGATGTCGATCGCCTGATATTCCCTGATGCCGGAAGCATCCAGCAGGTCGTCGTCGATGGCGCACGAACCCTCATAATGCAGTTCTGACTGCGTCACGCGCACGCGGTGCAATTTGGCCTGTAGCATGGTTCGTTGCATGGTCACCTCCTGAGCCCTCTCTAACTTTCTCCCGCGAACGGAGGAAAGGATGAACGAGAAAGCGATCTTAAACTCCAGCCCAAAGTTCGGGGGCGCGAATTATAAACGCCCCGGAATCAAAGACCAACCTCGATATTGTCGATCAGCCGGGTCTTGCCCAGCCTGGCAGCCGCCAGTATGACCAGATTGCGTTCTCCTTCACCCGGAACGCCAAGATCGGCCTGTCTGCGCACCGCAACATACTCCACCTGCCAGCCCCGCTTGGCAAGCGCCGCACCCGCCTTTTCCTCGAGATCGGCATAACCAGCCTTCCCTGCTTTCAGAGCTACTCCCATCCCACGCAAAGTTTGACTCAAAAAAGCCGCTTCGGTTCGCTCTTCTGCGGACAAGTACTGGTTGCGCGAGGACAGCGCCAGGCCGTCCGCCGCACGGGCAGTTTCCGCGCCGATGATCGTGATGGGCAGGTTCAACTGGATAACCATTTGACGGATGATGGCAAGCTGCTGGTAATCCTTCTTGCCGAAGATGGCGATTTGCGGCTGCACCAGATTGAAAAGTTTCAGCACCACGGTCGCCACGCCGAGAAAATGGCCGGGGCGGAAAGCTCCGCATAATTCGCTGGCGATGGGAGGCGGTTCAACGAAGACGGTCTGTTTTTCCGGATACATCTCGCCCACCATCGGGGCAAACACCACGTCCGCCAAGCCCTGCAGCTTGGCGCAGTCGGCTTCCAGCGTGCGCGGATACTTGTCGAAGTCTTCGTTGGGGCCGAACTGCAGGGGATTGACGAAGATGCTGACCACTACGCAGCTGCCGTGCCGGCGGGCGATACGCACCAGTTCGAGATGCCCTTCGTGCAGATTGCCCATGGTCGGCACAAATGCGACCGACTGTTCGCCAGCCAGCCTTGCGCGCAGTTCGGCTACGGAATGAACGAGTTGCATCAGAAGCAATGTTCCTGCGCAGGGAACGCCCCCGACTTCACTTCGGCAACATAGTTGGCGACCGCCTGGGCGATGGAACCCGCACCAGGCATGAAGTCCTTGACAAAGCGCGCTTTTTTGCCGGGATAGATGCCCAGCATGTCGTACACCACCAGCACCTGCCCGGAACAAGCGGCGCCCGCGCCGATGCCGATGGTGGGAACGGCCAGCTTCGCAGTGACTTCCGTCGCCAATGCCGCAGGAATGGCCTCCATCAACACGATGCCCGCCCCGGCCTGCTGCAAGGCCAGCGCATCGCGCAGCAATTTCTGGGCGGCAGCGTCGCCCTTGCCCTGCACCCGGTAGCCGCCTAACTGGTGCACCGACTGCGGCGTGAGGCCGATATGTCCGCACACCGGTATGCCGCGCGTGCTGAGGAACTGCACCGTGTCGGCCATCTCCTCGCCCCCCTCGATCTTGACCATGTGCGCCCCCGCCGCCATGAGCTGCACGGCATAGGCAAAGGTCTCGCGCGGACTGACTTGCGACGTGCCAAACGGCATGTCGGCAACGATGAACGCCTGCTGCGAACCGCTCGCCACACACGCAACGTGGTATGCCATCTGCTCGATGGTTACCGGCAAGGTGGTAGCGCGCCCCTGGATGACCATCCCCAGCGAATCGCCGACCAGCAAAACATCCACGCCGTTCGCTTCCATCATGCTAGCGAAACTGGCGTCGTAGCAGGTCAGCACGGCGATCTTTTCGCCCTGGTTACGCATGGTCTGCAATGTCGTGAGCGTCTTCCGCATCATGAGCCT
This sequence comes from Sideroxyarcus emersonii, assembly GCF_021654335.1. Taxonomy (NCBI): domain Bacteria; kingdom Pseudomonadati; phylum Pseudomonadota; class Betaproteobacteria; order Nitrosomonadales; family Gallionellaceae; genus Sideroxyarcus; species Sideroxyarcus emersonii. Next base: position 888,988 of record NZ_AP023423.1, on the reverse strand, counting down.
ACGTTGAAATATTCACGCCGCCCGCGCATCTTGCCGATGCGGTCGAGCAGCAGGTTGAAGTGATCGGCATTATCCACAAAATTCAGGTGTTCGCTGTTTACCACCAGCAATGGCGCATCGTCGTAATGATGGAAGAACTCGCCGTAACTGTCGGCCAGGCGCGCCAGGTAGTCATCCTGGATCGTGCGCTCATAGCGATGCCCGCGCCGCCGCACCCGCTCGGACAGCGTGTAAGCAGGCGCCTGCAGGTAGATCACCAGATCCGGCGTGGGCGCCTGCGGCGACAGCCCCTGGTAAATGGTCTGGTAAAGCTTGTACTCGTCATCGCTCAGGGTCAGGCGAGCGAACAGCGCATCCTTCTCGAACAGGTAATCGGAGACCGTGCGGCTGCGGAACAGGTCCATCTGCGCCATGTCGCGCGCCTCGTTGATGCGCTGGAACAGGAAAAACAGCTGCGTGGGCAAGGCGTAGCGTATCGGGTCCTGGTAGAAATTGGCCAAAAAAGGGTTGTCCTGGGGCTTTTCCAGCAGCGGCTGCGCTTCGGCATGATCGGCCAGACGCTGCGCAAGGCTGGTCTTGCCCACGCCGATAGGGCCTTCCACCACGATGTAGCGATATTTACTCAGGGACATTCCGGCAAAACCTTTCTAACATCGGCGCTTGGCCCGCGAACTGGCCGGTCGCCATGTGCCTAAACCACTTTCTCAAGCTTCTGATCTCCGCAACGCAGCGCCGCCTCCGCTGCCGGACCGATCCCCGGGATCAGGCAGTCCGGTGCGAGTTCCAGCAAGGGCTGCAACACGAACGCACGCAGATGCATCTGCGGATGCGGGATGGTCAGCCCGTGCTCATGATGCTGCAAGTCGTCGTACAGCAATAAATCGAGATCCAGCGTACGCGGCGCATTGCAGAATTCGCGCGTCCGGCCATACTCGTGCTCCAGCGCCAGCAACGCATCCAGCAAGGCGCGCGGTGTCAGTCCGGTCTCCAGCTGCGCCACCGCGTTGATGAAATCCGGCTGCTCGAGATATCCCACCGGGGCGCTGCGATATAACGAAGATCTGCGCACCACACGCAACTGCGGCAACCGCCCCAAGGCATCCAGCGCGCTCGACACCTGCGCCAGCGGATCGGCCAGATTGCTGCCCAACCCAATGAATGCCGAATGCTTCATCAGTCTATGGGCAATTCCGCCTGTACAGCAGCAGGTTTCTTGCTGCGGCGGCGGCGTTTCTTGGGTCCGTCGCTGTCTGGCTGCAGCATCTCGGCGCGGCGCTCGTCGCCGGCATGCTGGAATTCTTCCCACCATGCCCCCAGTCCTGCATCCACCTCGCCGCTCTCGCAGCGCAACATCAGGAAATCGTAGGCGGCGCGGAAGCGCGGCAATGCCAGCAGCCGGAAGGGGCGCTGCCCGCCGCGCTGCTCGAAACGGGGCTGCAGCAGCCATAGCTCCTTCATCACCGTGTCGTACCGGCGCGGAATGGCAAGCTGCGCGCGCTGCCTGTCCAACACCTCATCCATCGCCGCATGCATCGCTGCCACCGGGCGCTCGCCGGCTTCCTGCCGGCCCTTCCAGGCCGCCAGCACCTCGTGCCACAACAAGGCGGCAAACAGGAAGGCGGGCGATGCCGGTTTCTCTTCGGCAATGCGCTGATCGGTGCTTTGCAGCGCCAGCATGACGAATTTCTCGCCCAGCGGCTGTTCCAGAATCACGTCCAGCATCGGCAGCATGCCGTGGTGCAGTTCCATCGCGCGCAGTTTCTTGATGCAGGGCATGGCGTGTCCGGACAGCAGCAGCTTGAGCATCTCGTCGAACAGGCGCGCTTCCGGCACGTTGCTCAACAATTCCTTCATTTTCGAGATCGGTGCCGCGGTGGACGGATCCAGCTTCATGCCCAGTTTGGCGGAAAGACGTACCGCGCGCAGCATGCGCACCGGATCCTCGCGGTAACGCACTTCCGGGTCGCCGATCATGCGCAGGGTGTTGGCGCGGATGTCTTCGTAGCCGCGGTGGTAATCGAATATCTCCTGCGTGGCGGGATCGTAGAACAGCGCATTGGCGGTGAAGTCGCGCCGTGCCGCGTCCTGCTCCTGGTCGCCGAATTCGTTGTCGCGCAGGATACGTCCATGCTCGTCGGTTTCCGCATCTTCCGCATCGATAGCGCGCCGGAAGGTGGAAACCTCCACCGTCTCCTCGCCGAACATCACATGCACCAGGCGGAAACGCCGGCCGATGATGCGCGCGCGACGGAACACCCGTTTCACCTCCTCCGGCGTGGCATCGGTGGCGACATCGAAATCCTTGGGCTGGCGGTTCAGCAACAGGTCGCGCACCGCGCCGCCGACCACAAATGCCTTGAATCCGGCGGCCTGCAAGCCGTCGGTCACGCGGCGCGCGCCGTAGCTGATGCCATCCCGGCTAACCTTATGTATCTCATATGGAATCACATGCGCCGAGCCCGCCGTACGCGCCGGAACAGTCTTGCCGAACACCCGCTTGATCAGTCTTTTTATCATCGTCAGAAAAGTTGAAATCGCCGCGTTGATGCGGCGACAGGCGGAATTATACACCGCCCCTCGGGACCTTCCGTTCAGCGCAGGGAGATGACCGGCCAGCCGTGCTTTTCGGCATGTGCGCGCAAGGTCGCATCGGGATCGACGGCGACCGGGTGCCGGACCTTGGAGAGCAGCGGCAAATCATTCAGGGAATCGCTGTAAAACCATGTTTCATCGAAGCTTCCCCAATTCCAGCCGCGCCCGGACAGCCAATTCTCCAGACGCACCACCTTGCCTTCGCGAAAGCTCGGTACCCCGGCGACATTGCCGGTGAACTCGCCGTCGTTCTCCTCCGGTTCGGTCGCGATCAGGTGCGCCACACCGAAGGCGCGCGCGATGGGAGCGGTCACGAAGCTGTTGGTGGCGGTGACGATCACGCACACATCGCCTGCCAGCTGGTGCCTGGCCACCAGGTCGCGCGCCTTCTCCCCCATCATCGGGCGCACCTTGCGGCGCATGAATTCCTCGTGCCACTCGTCCAGCAACTTGCGCGCATGGCGCGACAAGGGCTTGAGCTGGAAATCGAGGAATTCGCCTATGTTCAGCGTGCCTGCCTTGTATTGTTCATAGAATGCAAGGTTCTTTGCCTCGAACAGCTCGCGGTCGAGCACGCCCTGTTCGATCAGGAACTGCGACCATTCGAAGTCGCTGTCGCCGTTCAACAGGGTATTGTCCAGATCGAATAAAGCCAGATTCACCACTCTCACCCCCAAAACAAGAAGCCAAACCTGACGCACCATGCAGCCAAGCTTGCGATCAGTAACAGCTTCAGACTTGACTGACCGCGCCTAACGGCTGTACCTGCAACAGCCGATCCCTTTCGAAAATTCGGCACCGGGCCACCACCCTCAACCGGCGCGCATCACCTCTTTCAGCAACGGCACGGATGCGGCTCGCTTCAGGCGCATGCAATGTTCGTCCAACGCGTCCAGCGTCGCCAGCAGGGCAGGCAGGTCGCGACGTCCGTGGCGCAACAGGTAGGTCGTCACCTCCTGCGGCAATTCGAATCCGCGCGCCAGGGCGTGCTGCCGCAGCGCCTGCTCTTTTTCCGCATCGCTCAACGCATGCACCTGATAGACCAGCCCCCAGCCGAGGCGGGTGCGCAGGTCGTCGCGCAGCGCCAGAAAAGCCGGCGCCTGCGTGCCGCTCACCAGCAACATGCCGCCGTTCTCGCGCTGGCGGTTGTATAGCGAGAACAAGGCAATCTGCCCTGCATCGTCCAGTTCTTCCACATCGTCCACCGCCACCACCTGTGCGGCTTCGGGCACTGCACCGCTGGCATAGACCGCCGCCAGTCCGGATGCACGGGCACGCCCCACCGCCGCCTGCAGCAGATGGCTCTTGCCGCTGCCGGCTTCGCCCCAGACATACAGTCCGCGATCGCCCGCTGCCGCGGCGAGCGCATGATTCAACGCGGCAAGCAGTTCCCCGTTGCGCCCGGCGACGAAATTTTCCAGCGTCGGAATCCATTCCGGGGCGATGCCCAATAGCAATTGCGTCATGGCCAGATGTACGCCTTGCACATCGGCAAGCAGCCACTCAGGCGGTACAGCCCGGCCGGCAAAACGACAGCGGCGGTCTGCCGGAACATGGCAGCGAAGCGGGATGAGGTCATTTCGGGTAAAATTCGCGGCTTGGAAACGTGCCGCACTTTACCTTTAAGAAAGCGAGAACTCAACTTGAGCCAGCCCACCAACAGCCTTTCCTACCGCGACGCCGGGGTCGACATCGACGCGGGCGACCAACTGGTCGAGAACATCAAACCCTTTGCCAAGCGCACCATGCGCCCCGAAGTCCTGTCCGGCATCGGCGGCTTCGGCGGCCTGGTCGAGATTTCGAAGAAATTCAGGGAGCCGGTGCTGGTCTCCGGCACCGACGGCGTCGGGACCAAACTCAAGCTGGCGTTCGAATTGAACCGCCACGACACCGTCGGCATCGACCTCGTCGCGATGAGCGTGAACGACATCCTGGTGCAAGGCGCCGAGCCGCTGTTCTTCCTCGACTACTTCGCCTGCGGCAAGCTCGACGTGCCCGCCGCCACCGAGGTCATCAAGGGCATCGCCAAAGGCTGCGAGGATTCCGGCTGTGCGCTGATCGGCGGCGAGACCGCCGAGATGCCGGGCATGTACCCGGTGGGCGAATACGACCTGGCCGGCTTTGCCGTCGGCGTGGTGGAAAAGAGCAAGATCATCACCGGCGAGCATATCGTCGCCGGCGACGTGGTGCTGGGACTGGCTTCCAACGGCGCGCACTCCAACGGCTACTCGCTGGTGCGCAAGATCATCGAGCGGAGTAAACCTGATCTGAACGCCAGGTTCGACGGCGAGCGCACGCTGGCCGACTGCATCATGGCGCCGACCCGCCTGTACGTGAAGCCGATGCTGAGCCTGATGGCAAAGATCACCGTGAAGGGCATGGCGCACATCACCGGCGGCGGCATCACCGAGAACGTGCCGCGCGTACTGCCGGCCAACGTGGTCGCCGATATCGACAGCAAGACCTGGCAGATGCCCAAGCTGTTCCACTGGCTGCAACAGGGCGGCAATGTAGCCCAGCAGGAGATGTTCCGCACCTTCAACTGCGGCATCGGCATGGTGGTGGTGGTCAGCGCGCAGGATGCGGATGCGGCAATCGATCACCTGCGATCCGTCGGCGAGACTGTATCGCGCATCGGCGTCATCCGCGCACGCAACGGCGACGAGCACCAGACCCAAGTCCGCTGAGCCGTGAAAAGCATCGTCATCCTCATCTCCGGTCGCGGCAGCAACATGCAGGCGCTGCTGGAGGCGAACCTGCCCTGCCGCATCGCCGCAGTGATCAGCAACCGCGCCGATGCGCAAGGCCTGGAGATCGCCAGGGCGCGTGGCATCCCGACCGCCGTCGTGCCGCACCGGGACTATGCCGACCGCGCGTCCTTCGATACCGCACTGGCGGCGGCGATCGACCGCCATGCCCCCGATGTGATCGCACTGGCGGGTTTCATGCGCATCCTTACCGACCAGTTCGTCGAACGCTATCGCGGCAAGCTGATCAATATCCACCCGTCGCTGCTGCCGGCCTATCCCGGCATCGACACGCATGAACGCGCGCTACAGGACGGCATCAAGATACACGGCTGCACGGTGCACTTCGTCACCCCCACGCTCGATCACGGCCCCATCATCATCCAGGCCGCCGTGCCCGTCATGCGCGATGACACTCCGCAGACCCTGTCCGTCCGGGTCCTGCGCGAGGAACATCGCATCTACACGCAAGCCATCCGCTGGTTGTGCCGCGACCAGGTATGGCTGAACGAACAAGGCCGGATCTCCAGCAACCGCCTGGAGCAGCCGGGAGCGACACTCATCTCACCGGGAGTGGAATAGACCATGCGCTCATACATCGCCCTGCTGCTGTGCTGCATCCCGCCCGCGCTGTTCGCCGCCCCGCCGGCCCAGCGCATCGAGGCGAGCTACGACGTCTCCACCAAGGGCGTGAAGATCGCCGAGATCACCGAAAAATTCACGCGCAGCGGCAACCATTACCGCATCGAGAGCGTGACCAAGCCGGTCGGCCTGCTGGCCCTGTTCAAACCCGACACGCTCCATGTCGTCAGCGAAGGAGATATCACCGCACAGGGACTGCGCCCGCAGAACTTCATCTACCGGCGCTCGCAGGAAACGCTCAAGAACACCGCCGCGAGTTTCGACTGGGGCCAGACCACCCTCATGCTCAGCGACCGTTACGGCCAGCGTTTCGAACCGCTGCCGCCGGATACGCAGGACCGCCTGAGCGTGCAATACCAGTTCCGCTACATTCCCTTCCTGCACGAACACAAGGAACTGGTCATGCATATCACCAACGGCAGCAAGATCGACACCCGCCATTACGTGATCCGTTCCAGGGAAATGCTGTCGGTTCCGATGGGGACGCTGGAAACGCTCTATCTGAGCACCCCGCCCGAAGCGACTGCCTGGAAGACCGAGATCTGGCTGTCGGTCGAGAACGGCAACGTTCCCTGCAAGATCGTATTGACCGAGGACAGCGGCGACCAACTGACACAAGTCCTCACCGCACTGAGCATCACCCAGTGAAACTCAGGCTGGACAGCACGCCGCGCCGCGTCGCGCTCGCCATCGGCATTTCCCTGCTGCTGCATGGCCTGATGCTGTGGGGACCGGAGATCCGGTTGCCCAGCTTCAGGCCGGCGCTACCGTCCCTGACCGCCAAACTCGAAGCGCTGCCGACCGAAGCGGTGAAGCCAAAGCCCAGACGCAAACCCAAAGCGGCGGCGCAACCACCGGCCCCCTCCTCGACCGCATCCGTGCCGGCGGCATCGCCGCAGCCGGATGTCGCGCAGGCTGCCAGTGCGGCGGTCGCGGCCAGCGCCCCCGTCTCGACCGAACCCATCGCATCGGCTGCCGACCATGCCGCCAAACGCCCGCCCTTGCCCCGGCATGCGCAACTGACCTTCGCCGTGAACAAGGGAACCAGCAATTTCCGCGTCGGCGAAGCTATACATACGCTCGAGATCAAGGACGGCCGCTATGTGCTGAAATCGACCACCACTACCGTCGGCCTGGCCAGGCTGTTCAAGAGCTACGAACTGGACCAGTACAGCAACGGCAGCTACGACAAGGATGGCCTGCATCCCGAGCTGTTCACCGAAGAGCGCATCGAGAAGGTCGCCACCCAGCGCAATGCGGTGGAGCTGGACCGCACGGCGCAGCAGGCGCGCTTCTCGAATGGCATCGAGATGGAACTGCCGCCGGACACGCAGGACATCCTGAGCGTGCTGTACCAGTTCCCGCCGCTGGCCCACGCGGAAACCACCACCGTCTCGGTCTGCAACGGCAAGAAGATCGAGCAATACCAGTTCGCGGTCTTCGTCAACGAAACGATCGACACGCCGCTCGGCAAACTGCTCACCGTGCATTTGCGCAAAATTCATGGCCCCGATGAAGAAGGTCTGGAAATATGGCTGGCTCGGGAATATCGATTGTTCCCGGTCAAGATGCGTTTCCTGGAAAGAAACGGAGATATCACCGGCGAGGCTGTCATCACCGACATCCGCGTGTCGGAAGAACAAGGAGCAAGAAGCGATGCTGTTAACTGAATACCGTCTCGACCTGGTGGTGCAAGCCCTGCGTAGCGCATTGAAGATGGAACATCCGGCCGATGCCGTGTTGCGCCATTTCTTCCAGGCCGAACGCATCGGCTCCAATGAACGTGCACTGGTCGCCGAAACCCTGTTCGGCGTTTTGCGCCATCGTTTGCTGCTCGAACACAGCTGCACGCTCGATGACAAGGGACAGGCCACGGCGCGGCGCATGGCGCTGGCGTACTGGGTCAGGTTCGGCGGCTACAACCTGCGCGAACTGGAGCCCCTGCTCAAGGCCAAGGAAGCCGAGTGGCTGGGCAAGGTCAAAGGAGTCGCCGGCGAAGCCCTGCCGCTGTCCATCCAGGCCGAACTGCCGGACTGGATCGTCGACAAGCTGCGCCCACACCACAGCGAAGCGGACATCCTCGCGCTGGGCCTCGCCATGCAGCAGCCGGCGCCGCTGGACCTGCGCGTGAACACGATGCTGGCGAACCGCAACGAGGTGCTGCAGGCGCTGCAGTCCGAGGGGCTGAACGCGCAGGCCACGCCCTGGTCGCCGGTCGGCATCCGCCTGAAGGACAAGCCGGCGCTGAACAGGCATGCGCTGTTCCTCACCGGCAAGTTCGAGGTGCAGGACGAGGGCAGCCAATTGCTGGGATTGCTGCTCGCGCCCAAGCGCAACGACATGGTGGTCGACTTCTGTGCCGGCGCAGGCGGCAAGACGCTGATGCTGGGGGCGCTGATGAATTCGCAAGGCAGGCTGTACGCCTGGGACATCTCGGAGAAACGCCTGGCCAACCTCAAGCCACGGCTGAAACGTTCCGGACTCAGCAATGTGCAGCCGCAGCTGATCGCCCACGAGAACGACAGCAAGGTGAAACGGCTGGCCGGCAAGATCGACCGCGTACTGGTCGACGCCCCCTGCAGCGGCCTGGGGACGCTGCGCCGCAACCCCGACCTCAAGTTCCGCCAATCGGCGCAGAGCGTGGCCGAACTCAACGAAAAACAGGCCGCGATCCTCTCATCCGCTGCGCGCCTGCTGAAACAGGGCGGGCGGCTGGTATATGCCACGTGCAGCGTGCTGCATGAAGAAAACCAGGCCATCGTGGAAGCCTTCCTCGCCACCCATCCGTCATTCACGCTGGTGCCTGCAGGTGAAGTGTTGCGGCAGCAGCATATCGACCTGGCGATGGGCGATTACCTGCAGCTGACCCCGCAACTGCACGGTACCGACGGATTCTTCGCCGCCGTGCTGGAACGCACGGGCACCTGACCGGCGGCCGGCCCCCGCTAGGACACCTGCTGCGGTGTTCCCGCCGTCCTGAACCTGTCGGCCATGGATCGCAGCCAGA